>JAEFBC010000152.1 GCA_016292155.1 Saccharofermentans sp.
CGTTGAATGGGATTTCGGCAATGGTTATGTTTTCAACGGCAATCGAATAGTTCCAAGAACGGAGGAAAATGCAAAGATCCATGTTCCTACTGAATTCTTAAGTGCATACCACGAGAAATTTGACAGCAAGCTTCCGTCTTATATCGAGATTGTCGGTGGTGCGCAGAACGTTGACATGGTCCTCGGCACACACCTCTATGGCTATTCCATAAGCCTTGAAGGCGATATCGGTGTTAACTTCTACATGAAGCTCAGCGATTCCCTGATCGCCAGCGAGACCGCAAAGATGGTATTCACGGTTCCTTCAGGCAACGGCACGATTACTGAGACACTGAACGTAAAGGATGTTGTATCAGGCAACAGCAACAAGGTTACTGTGGGCGGCGAGATATACTACAAGTTCAAGGTCGGTGTTGCTGCAAAGGATATCTCACAGAATATCAAGGCACAGATGCAGGACGGCGATACAACTGGTACCGTTTACACCTTCTCTGTAAAGCAGTATTCCGAGTATCTCCTTGAACACGAAAATGATTTCCCGAACGCTGCACCTCTTGTAAGCGCTATGCTCAATTACGGTGCATTTGCCCAGGATTACTTCAAGGTCAACGGCACACTGGTTGCTGATGAGAGCAAGCTCACAGGCGTAACTTCAGACGTACTTTCCGGCTTCAACAATGCAGCCAATAACCTGCCTGAAGGCGTAAGCTTCTATGCAGCTTCCCTGTCGCTTAAATCAGGTACGACTCTGTCACTGTACTTCGAAAGCAGCGTAGGCGCTCTGACACTCAGCATCGGCAATAAGACTTACGAGACGGAAGCTTCCGGCAAGTACCAGGTAATCCGTATCAGGAACATCATGGCAAGTGAACTCGAGAACGAATTCACAGTCACTGTTTCTGGTTCGACCGGAACAGGCAGCATGTCTTATTGTCCTTTGAAGTACTGCTATCTCATAGTAAGCGATCCCAACCAGGATCCGGCACTTCAGAACACTTGTAAGGCACTGTATCTTTACTATTCGGCAGCAAAATCCTATTCAGCCTGACGGAGGCGGTGAGCTTCCGCCTGTAAACGGAGATTAAGAATTGTGTTGTGAAAGGCCATCTCAGATGAGATGGCCTTTTTTCGCGCCGAACGAAAGCGCTTGGGTGTTGGCTTCCTGTGGCATACAACATTTTGAGCGGAAAAAGTTGCAGAAAATGCTGCATATGGTTTTCGCTATTTCCAGGATATGGATCAAACCTGAAATGCGTGAGGAAAAAGTTGCCGAAATCATTTATACTGTCAGAAGGTGGCTAATATAATTGAGGAGACTATAACTATGGAAGGTTATAAATTCTTTGATGAAAACGGCACTTTTACGCTTAAAGATCCCGATCTTTACAGCTATCTGTATTTTCCCGTCGGCGCTGCAAGCGGCATGATGGGATGCGTCACGCCCGAGCTCGGCGGCGACCTCAAGACTTCCCAGAATACATTTATCTTAGAGCCCGTATCCTCCGATAATCTTCACAACAACCGTTCGACCAGAAACTTCTGGCTCTGTATGGAGGACGGCACTCTTATTTCCGCGACGGGAGCTTCGGCTTCCCAGCACGCGAAAAAGTTTACTAAGGAAAAGGATGAGGTCACTCTCTGCGGCGGCCTTTTATGGCATCAGGTGAACCGCAAAATATCCGGCACGGATATTGAGACCGCGATTACGACATTCGTACCTGTAAAGACTTCCGACAGGATCGAGCTTACCCGCGTAAGAGTCACTAACAACGGTTCTTCACCAGTTACCTTCACTCCTACTGCCGCAACGCCCATCTACGGACGTTCTGCCGATAACATCAGAGACCACAGGAACGTAACTTCCATGCTCAACCGCATGACGGTTACGGAATATGGCGTAACGAACAACCCGACGCTCACTTTCGATGAGAGAGGTCACAGAAGAAATAAAGTGGTCTACGGCTTCTTCGCAGCCGAAGGAGACTGCAATAAGCCCTCCGCCTTCTGCCCTGTCGCAGAAGATTATATCGGCGAAGGCGGCGCCTTTGATAATCCGGAATTCCCTGTACCGCATAATGATGCATACCATCCCGGAGACAGGGTCGACGGCTTCGAAGCTATGGGTGCAGCCATGTTCTTCCAAAAGACTTTGGCTCCCGGAGAATCTGCGGATTACTTTTTCGCGCTCGCAATAGATGACATAGACAAGCCTTCCGATACTGAGGAAGAGATCCTCGCAGTATCTGATGCCCTTCAGGCAATGGCAGTCAAATACCTGAATCCGGAAGCTTTCGATTCCGAGTTCGCGAAAAACAAAAACTACTGGACTGGCAGGAACAACGTAAGATTCCACACCGGTGATAAGGACTTCGACAATTGGATGTTCTGGGTAGGCGTTCAGCCGATGCTTCGAAGGATCTACGGCTGCTCATTCCTCCCCCACCACGACTACGGCAAGGGCGGCAGAGGCTGGAGAGACCTCTGGCAGGACTGTTTGGCGCTCATCATTATGGATCCGTCGGATGTCAGGGGCATGCTCGTTGATAATTTCGGCGGCGTAAGATGCGACGGCACCAATGCCACCATCATCGGCAGTAAAAGCGGTGAATTCATCGCTGACAGAAACGGCATCACAAGAGTCTGGATGGACCACGCCATGTGGCCTTTCATGACCATGGACCTTTATATCAAGCAGACAGGCGACCTCAAGATCTTGGACGAGACGGCTCCCTACTTCATCGACCGCCAGGTAATGCGCGGCGAGGAGCTTCTGGATAAGGATATCGACTTGAGCAGCGCTCATTCGGAGGGAACCGTCATGGAGCACCTCCTCCTTCAGAACTTTGCCGCCTTCTTCGATGTCGGCGAGCACGGCCACATGAAGCTCAGGGGCGCCGACTGGAACGACGCGCTCGACATGGGCAAGGACAAGGGCGAGAGCGTGGCCTTCACGGCAGCTTATGCAGGCAACTATAAAAAGCTCGCATCGATCTTAAGAGAGTACAAAAAGGTCTCCGGGAAGGCTTCCATAGAGGCCTGCGAAGAACTCGAGGGCCTCCTTGGCGTATATGACGCGGATAAGCTTCAGGGTGTGCTGTTGAGCTACTGTAACAATGTTAAAACGGGTTTTAAGGGCGCAAAAAAGGCCTTTGACATCGACATGCTCGCAGATGACCTCGAGAAGAAGGCTGACTGGATAATTAACCACATCAGACAGACCGAATGGTTCACTGATCCTGACGGATATTCCCGCTATAACGGCTATTACGACAACAGCGGAAATGCATTAGAGAAGAACGGAGACAAGCACGGCAAGCCCGCCATGATGCTCACTGGCGAAGTCTTCACTGTCATGTCAGGTGTTGCGACAGACGACCAGGTCCGTGAGATCGTCAGATCAGCCGACAGATATATCTACGATCCTTCTATCGGCGGCTACAAGCTCAATACTGATTTCCATGAGATAAAGACCGACATGGGCCGTATGTTCGGCTTCTCCTACGGCCAGAAGGAGAACGGCGCCGTGTTCTCCCACATGACCGTAATGTTCGGCAACGCGCTTTATTCCAGAGGATTTAAGGAAGAAGGCTGGAAGGTCATCGGCACGCTCTACCGCCACGCGGCAGACTTTGAGAAGAGTAAGATCTATCCCGGCGTCCCTGAATATTTCGATCCCAAGGGCAGAGGCGTTTACCACTACCTCACGGGCGCGGCAAGCTGGCTCATGCTCACTGTTCTTACAGAGATGTTCGGTATAAAGGGTTCTTACGGGTCGATGGTATTTGAACCCAAGCTCCTGCCTTCGCAGTTCGACTCTGATGGCAAGGCATCCGTCGAATTCGAGTTCAACGGCAAGCCTGTTACGGTGATCTACAAGAAGTCTTATGCTGCTTCCGCGGTCAAGTCCATTACAGTCGACGGCGCGCTTGTCAGCGAAGGCACCAACATGCTTCCCAAGGATAAGATCGGCAGCGTAATCGAGATAGAACTCGACTGATGACGCAATGATACGCGATGGACGGCAAAACATGCGGCGGTGCCGTTCATTTTGCCGTTCGTAACGGCGTTTTAGTGCCAAACATGCGGCAAAATATGCGGCGGCGCCGTTCATTCTGCCGTTCATAACGGCGTTTTAGTGCCAAACATGCGGCAAAACATGCGGCGGCGCCGTTCATTTTGCCGTTCGTAACTAAACTCCAGGCTAAACTTCAGGCGGCGCCTGGAATTCCGCCTGAAAAATGCCCGTTTTGACCCCAAACTCCAGGCTAAACTTCAGGCGGCGCCTGGAATTCCGCCCGGAAAATGCCCATTTTATCCTCAAACTTCAGGCTAAACTTCAGGCGCCGCCGAGAATTCCACCTGGAATTCCGGGCTGTCCCCAAAGTTTTCAAATGCACTTGAAGTTCACGGGGCGGATTTAGTCATTAAACAGTCACTCTGGTGTATATCTGGGAGTTCTGCTGCCAGGCAACAGTGATTGCGCCGTCTCCTATATAGAATGCATATTCCCAGCCGCCGTTATCGTCGATCGAGCCCTTCTCTGAAGCCACTGTCTTATCAGCGTTGTCGAACTCCATCTCATAATCGAATTTCTCGAGGAGACCTTCTTCGAAATGATAGAACTCGACAAAAAATCCTGTGTCTGTCAGGTTATAGATCTTGAAATGCTCTTCTGTATCATTTGATTTATATTCGCCTTCCAGGCCGTGCTGCTGTGAGGGCTCTGGCCCGGCGTTCTGATCCGTCATGATGCTGGCGCTGACGCTGTTTCCCACGTTGTTTCCCACGCCCTTTTCAGGTTCTTTGCCGCATGCTGCAAGGGACAAACACATTCCTGCAGCAAGTATGGTTGCAAGTATTTTTCGCATATTCTTTCTCCATATTTTTCGCTCGCGGATATTATATATGATTCAGGATAACCTTTTTAGCGAACTTTGAGGGAAAGACATTCATCATCAGTGAACAGGTGAGGACGTTTACCCAAGATGTGACTTTTCGAAGACAACAGCGCCTAAAGCGGCAATTTACCGCACCTTGCAATTGAAAACTCCCTGAAAAATACCTAAAATAGCTTATCTGATTAATACTTTTGGGATGGATTGATACTTTAAATGGGTCTCTTGAAGAAGAAGTCTTTGTGGCTTGGCGCGTTGTTCCTGCTCATTCTGGGCGTAGCAACGGTATGCGTCATCTATAAGGAACTTGAAGGACAGGATATTATAGGAACACTTAAAAATGCCAATGTCTGGTGGGTTTTGGCAGGGGTTTGTTCCATGGCGCTTTACGCCATCGCCGACGGTATTAATATCAGCAGATGCTTGAAGCTTGCAGGCTATAAAATATCTTTCGCGCAGATGATGAAATACTCCTTTGCAGGATTCTTCTTCAGCTCCATCACGCCTTCATCGACAGGCGGCCAGCCCGGACAGCTCTACTTCATGGCAAAGGACAAACTGAAAGTATCGCACAGCGCTTTTACACTTCTTTGCGCGCTCTTAAGCTTCCAGTGCGCAGCGGTGTTCTTAGGTGTCGTGGGCGTTATCTGCTCACAGGGAGAAGTATTCAAGCTTCAGGGCAGATTTGCTTATGTCTTCCCCATCGGATTTGCATTAAATCTCGCGATAATCGCATTCCTTATCTGTGTTCTGTTTACGAGAAAACTTGCAGGATTCTTCATCGGCATCGGACTCTGGTTCATTAAGGTAAGAGGCGTTAAACCCGGCGAGAGATTCAAGTTCTTAAGGTCCTTTGCTTCATACAGAAAGGCGGCATGCCTTCTTAGAAAGAACAAGATCGTGTTCGTTAAGATGCTTCTTACTTCACTTGTACAGATAATCCTCTTCCACTCAGTCACATTCTTCTGCGCGCGTGCGATCGGATGCCCGGATCTTGAGTGGTTTACGGTACTGCGCACACAGGCATCGCTGTTTATATCAGTATCCTCATTGCCGCTTCCGGGCGCTGCAGGCGTTACTGAGTACGGATATGCCTTATTCTATGCGGATCTTATACCGACAGCTTTGCTGGGAAGCGTAATGCTCCTGTCGCGTTTCGTAAGCTTTACGATGCCGCTCGTATTAAGCGGTTTGGGACTTATCGGACTCTCGATCAAGCCTAAGAAAAAGTGATCAGTTAAAGCCGAAGAGTTTTCTTGCTATCTGGTAGCCTAAACGGTGTAAGGGATAGCTTATCCAGTGCGGCCAGTTGCGGACAGGCCCGATCATGTGGCGTGTAAAAGGCTTTTTGCAGATCCATTCGTAGTAGACCGGGCGCTTTTCCTGTATCTCATCCAAGAAAGACTGCATTACCTGTTCATCCTCTTTAGTGTGAAGACGCAAAAGGAATGAGACAGTCGCAAGCGTGACTATCTCCGTGTAATAGTACAGATATTCGCGCTGGGCATCGTTCGTCAATGAATCCGTATCCAGCTCATAGAGCATGAGGCGGTTGACACGGAGCTGCTGGTCCATGCGGCTCAACATGACCTTCTCGTTGACTGACTGGTCAGCGCGCCCAATGAAATAACGGTAAAGATCGACGTCCAGATAGTACATCTTTTTTACCTTCATCATGGGGTAGCATACGAAAAGGTGATCTACATAGAAAGTGTGCTTGGGAAGCTTCATTCCGCTCTCTCTGGCAAGTTCTGTGCGGTATGTCGCGGAGTGCATCAGGATATAAGAACCCGTGGCCCACTTGCCGACTTCGTCCCATCCGAAGAGCCTGCCCACAGGAAGAGTCTTACGGTAGTTGATAGGGCACCTCTTGCCCTCATTGACCTTCTCATAAACATAGTTGGTGATGACAAGATCTGCGGCCTTCTCAGGATCGCGCATCTCCTCCAATACGTCCAAAAGCTTATGGAGTGACTCTTCGTCGAGCCAGTCATCTGAATCAAGCACTCTGAAATACAGGCCTGTAGCCGCGCTAAGACCTGCCATAACAGCATCGCCGTGACCGCCGTTCTCCTTCTTAATGAGACGGACATCATCCGGATATTTATCTATATATTCTTCAGCGATCCTGGAAGTATCATCTGTCGAACCGTCATCAACAACAATGATCTCCACCTGTTCCCTGCCCGGCAGGAGACTCTCGATAGCCCTGCTAACGTAATCCTGCGAGTTGAAGGAAGGGATCGCTACTGATAGAAGCTTCTGCATTAACCTAAAACTTACCCTTTCCGCAATAAACCGATAGTCATTATATCATCAGGTGCAAAAAGTTCTACCATTAAGGAAAAAGTACATTTTTCTTTGATAATAAAAGGGTATTTTTCAGACATCCGGCTGTCTGTTTGCGTGGTTTCCTTAAAATATCGGAAAGCACCTCCACACCGATAGGAATGACGCCGGTAATGAGTCCTGCGGTAAAGATCTTATTCCTGATTTTCGATCAGCAGCACCATTGCAACACCTTTTATTGATATAATTTATGCCAATAAAGCTTTTCCGGGAGGGTTAACATGACACGACGCGAGTTTTTAAAGACACCACAGATGAACGCGATCAGAAATAACCTCTTTTCAAGCGCTGTGCTTGGTTATGTTATTGCAGGTATTACCCTTTATTTCGGCGTCATCCAGACAGGCAATTATTTCACTCTCCTTGACGTTTTTCTTATCCTGGCGTGCTCACTTCTGATCCACCTTCTTCAGAGCAGAGTCGCAGCTATAGTTCTTGCTGCATACGCTGTGCTTAACGTCGTTGTCACCACTGTAAGCAACGGCAAATTCAGCGGCTGGTGGGTAGCACTTGTCGGCGTCTACGCAGTCATCTACACCTTCAGATTCCAGAAGGCCTGGAAAGATTATCAGAAGGACAATGAAGAGTAATCCATATGGATCTTAAACGTCTGCCTTATCAGTTAACAGTATGCAAAGTGAATTCTGTTGAAGGCCTTGTGCCGGACAAAGAATTCTGGTTTGCAGCGCGCACCGACGAAGAGATATCACTAGTCTGTAAGACCTCTGACTGCCCCGCTGAAACGCTCGAAAGAGACGACGGCTGGAAGGGCTTCCGCATTGAAGGCGTGCTGGACTTCTCTTTGATCGGAATCCTTTCAAAGATCTCTTCGATCCTTGCGGAAAATAAGATCGGAATTTTCGCCGTGTCGACGTATAACACGGACTACATTCTCGTGAAGGAAGAGAACTTTGAGAGAGCGATGGAAGTCCTCGCAAACGAAGGGTATAACGTGATCTGAACTTACACCCTTTTTTAGTGCTCGAAAAGCGACCTACAGACAAAACAAAGGAATTGCTTGTTTTTGTCTGTAGGTTTTCGCATTTTTAAGGGCAGATCGGCATTAACCTGCAGACATTTTTGGATTTTGATTCAATTTTGTCGGCAGGTTCCCCTTGATTTCGGCTTTCTAACACCAAAACCTACAGACAAAAACTCTATTTTTCACGTTTTTGTCTGTAGGTGCAGCCGCACACCGCCTTCTCAGCAACACAAAAAAGGCTGCCTCTTGAAGAGGCAGCCCCGTTTCTTAAAAAGTATGCAAAAAGCTTATCCGATCGTTATCTGTATCTGCGGTTTCTCGCCGATCGCGTTGTTCTCTGCTTCCACCGTTATGACATAGTGATCAGCCTGAAGAGAGACATTGTATGTGAACATACGGACCATGCCCTTGGGAACAGGTGCATTGATGATGTTGCTTCCCTTATCGCCGTCGATCCTGACCCTGTAGTTACCTTCAGCATTCATGACTGTTACGACTACTGTGGCGTCGCGGTCTTCCTCGACTGTGAAGTCGATCATGGAATTTGTCTTATCTTCTGCTGTAACGAGATATCCGATGGTTGTATTAAGGACCATGTTCTTCTTGGCGTTGTTTGTATTGATCGTAAAGCCTCCGACAAGAAGCGCAGCTGCCATGACTCCGGCATAAAGGAATCTGATCTTCTTGTGACCCTCAGGATATACGAGCAGAAGACCCAAAGTGATGAGGATCGGAGATGCGAATCCCAGAACCATGTATGTTCCGATGACCTTGGTATAATCAACTGCTGCGGATGTAGTTGCAGCAGCTGAATTTCCCGCTCCTGCAAGATATGAGATGCATACCGAGATCATGTTGTTTGTGAAGTGCATGAGCATCGACAGAATGATGTTGTTCTTCTTTACCACAACATAGCTGAGGAACAGTCCGAGCGTCATTGTTGTAAGGAATCTTAAGACGGACATGTGATTGATTCCGAAGAATAATCCCATGATGAGAACGATGACCCAGTCATGCTTAATGCCTCTGAAGTTGCTTAAGATAGCGCCTCTGTGAATAGCCTCTTCACAGATTGCGGGAAGCAGTGCAACGATAAGAACTGCCATCGGGAAGTTAAGGTTTTCGAAGATGAATGAGTTCAGTTCGGTGACTTCAGCTGCAGCTGACGGGAAGATTATTGCTGTCAATGCAACGAGCATCAGAGATACCGGGAAGATTCCCAGAACGAGAAGAATGCATCCGATGACTTCTCTTACCTTGACCTTCTTTACCGGTAATACTTCTTTGATCTTGACCTTGCGGATAAGGCAGTAGACCACTGCCATTGCAAGGAATGCCAGTTCGGTAATTATGAGACCCGGTATTCCGAGGTTCTGCTGGAGCGGTGCGCATACGAAGATGAAGAATGCCATCACTACTCCGAAAAGGACGAATCCCATCCAAGGGCGCAGTCTGCCCTGATCACTTAATTTTTCCATAAGTAACTCCTCCATATTTGCGGTTTTGAATTGTTTGAAAATTAACTTCTATTCGTGTATCTTGCGTTCTTTTTTGAGTTTTCCGATGTTCACGAAAATCCTGACCGTAGCGATCGTTGCCAGCGTGAACAGTACGAACATTGATATCGAACATACAAAGTTTATCAGCGAGAAGAATCCCCTGCCCACTGCACACCAGAGGTTAAGCAGAGCGGCAAACAGTGTAAATGCCATGACAAAGATCATGTATCCGCCCATTGTCTTCATGCCAAGGACCTTGGAGTCGATATCTGAGAAAAGATCGATCCCGTCAGGGTAATCTTTTTTCAGTGCTCTCGTGTATACCCAGGTTGTACCGGGATAGTTGATATAGCATACGACTTTGATCCCCATTTCCTCTAAAAACTTCATGTATTTTCTGTTCTCTTCGCTGTCTGCCCAGCCCTTGAGGAAAAGTGTTTTGTAAGTATAGAGGTCAGCTTCCGTTTCTTCGAATTCGAATGTCAGCCTTCCTGCATGTTCAAGAGAGTATCCGTGTGAAGCCATCTCATTGATCCAAGCCTGTTCTTTCTCGAGCTGCCAGACCCAAAATATTTTATGAATGACTCTGCGCATTTCAGTTTCCTCCCAATATCCTCTTGCCGTTATCGACCAGTTCCGAGAGCCTGTCCAATTCTTCTTTGAGTACGGTAAGACCATTCTTCGTGATCACGTACTCCTTCTTGCGGCTCTCCGGGTTCTCCGGCAGGGCGTCGATCCATCCCTTCTCCACGAGCGAATTAAGCGCTCCGTACAATGTGCCTGCTGCAAGCTTTACACGCCCGTTCGACATCTCACCGACGTTCTGGATTATTCCGTATCCGTGAAGCGGTTTCTGCAGCGACAACAGTATGTAAAAGACTGCTTCGGTTAACGCTAACTGTGGCATTTCCTTTATCCTCCTTTATATCGGCTTCCGATATATCGTAGCCCGAGTATATCGCCTCCCGATATAGTTTGTCAAGTAGGTGTGGAAAATATTTCTGAGTCATAGTTTCAGAGCATGTTCAAAACAGCGGCGCATGCCGCCTGTGCACAATTTTATAAATTTTTCAGTGGTTACTCGTAGTACATCGATACGATGTTGTAGGATTCCAGCTTGAACTCTTCGATGTCCTCGTTATTAATATAGAGCCTGCAGAGAAGGACAAAGTTGCCGTCGACCGTGTAGTCGTCGTACTGCGCTTCGCAAAGCCCTGTGGCGATGAGCTCATTTACAATGCTCTCGACCTGCTGGTCGATCTCGAAAACAAGCACAAGGTCCTTGCTCCCTGCCTGATAGTTCTGGATCGCACTGTAGACCGTCCATCTCATGTCGTCTTCGGAAAAACTGATATACGGGAAGTCATTGCAGAGGCTTAAGATCTCTCTGGAATACTCGCCTCCGATGTAAGCGTGGACATGCGCATAGGTGTATTCGACGCAGGCCAGGACATCGTATTTGTCATTGGTGTTCGGGCGGTTGAACTCATTCTTCTTCATCTTGATATTGGGTTCTTCAGAGCCGGCAACAACGTCTGACACATATCTTGATACCGCGACGGAATAGTGCGGCAGCAGGTACTCGGAATTCGGATCGTCAGATATGCCCTTAAGATACATGAAGTGCGGGATCATCATCACGATCATGAGACCTGAAGCAAAGTAGGGATAGAGCTTCTCTGCCCCCTCGCGCTTTTTCAGGATAAATTCGAATGTGGCGAAAACGCCTTCCGTAATGAGAATGCACATAAACGGTGCGGCGATGAGGATCCTGAAATCGTATGTGATAGTGATCAGGCTTCCTGCAAACGGGAGCGCGGCAAGGATGATCACGGCAATCTCTTTCCTCTTAAGCAGGATAACGATTCCGATGAGAAGGAATATCACGAGATACCAGCGGAGCACGGGGCTGCCGTTGGAGAACTGCCTGTATCCGGAAGAATCCGCGAAGACAACTTCCTTCAGGATATCAAGGTTCTCGGATATGACCTTGAAGCCTTCGTTATGGAGCCTCTCGAAGAATTCTTTTGTAAGCGAGGATTCCCTGTTGCTGTAGAGCTTCCAGTGCGTGAACATGTATGTGTAAAGAGGCGTCGTGGAGACGAGATAGCCTGAAAGTATTGCAATTACAGAGGTAATGAAGCCTGATATATTTTCGCGCTTTTTGATGAGGAGATAGATCAGGACTACAACGCCGGTCGCGATAAGCCCGTAGATATACTGCTTGCCCATGATCGCGCTCTCCATCGTAAGGCCTGCGAAGATGCCTCCGGCAACAGCTGCCAGGAGCGAATTTCTCTTGAACGCACGGACGATGAAATAGAACGATATCATCAGCAAAGGTCCGCAGATAGCATATCTGTGGCCCATGTAAACCTGTGTGAAGTTAAGCGGCATGAAGTTTAAGAAGATTCCGGCTGCGCCTGCAAGGACCGGATCTTTCTTAAGTTCATAAGCGGTCAGCGTCGTGAAGAGCACCGTTATGAAGCCGAGGAAGATGAGGCCGACATTGAATACCAGGAGGTTGTAGCCGAAGATCTTAAACAGGATCGTGATGAAATAATGGAATACGAGCTCACGGCTGATAAGTCCGATGTTCTCATCCCAGAATATCAGTTCGAACCTCTTGCTCGTAAAGCACATTTTCCTGGCGTCGAAAATATCCCACGCGCCGTCATCAAAGAGTCCGTAAGTGTTCCACGGCGCATTGCTGAAGTTATATAAATGCGTAAAGAAATAGATTACGGTGACGATTAGAAGGGCCAGAAATATCGGCTTTTTGAAGTCGGTCTTGCTGATCTTCAATGTCCCGAGTCTGCGGAAAGAGAGCACGAGCAGAATGATCGCTGCAGGCCACGTGAAATACGTGATGAAGTTATCCTTAAAGACATTAAGATACATCAGAAGTGTGACCACGAAATTGATCACTGCAAGGATCAACGATGCAAAAAACAGCTTGCAGTCGAGCTTTTCTATACTTCCCTTATCGAACAGCTTCACACCCATACCGAACTCCCCGTCATTTATTTAATACAAGAAGTATAACAGTAAAACCGCATTATGGCATTTGAGAATTATCCGCCAATGTTCCTGTTCCACGCTCAAAGCAAAGGTGTATAATCCTCTTTAAAAAGGACGAACAGACATGATGAAAGCACTGATAATTAACTGCAGTCCCGTAAGAACAGGCGCCACAGCCGAGATCGTTAAGATCATTGAGGGCGAACTCTCCAGCCGTTACGATACAAAAAGCATCTGCATAGACGATTACGCCTTCGCATTCTGCAAAGGCTGCCGTTCATGCCACAACACCGCAAAATGCGTAATGCCTGACGCCCCCGTAATACTTGATATCATGAACGAATTCGATGAAGCCGGCATCATAATATCCGTAGCGCCTTCGTACTGGGCAGACATTCCCGGCCAGTTCAAAGCATTCATAGACAGATGCACGCCCTGGTGCAACACACATGAGCCGCACGCCACGATCAAGCCCGGCAAAAAGGGCTACGCCGTCGCTCTGCGCACCGGTCCCAACATGCCTGAGTGCGAGAGACTTATCGGCAGCATCGAACACTTCTACGGACATCTCGAGATCGAGCGCTCAGGCCATCTGGGACTTACATCCGTCGAATACAAGGCAGATGTCGAGCCCAGAAAAGCTGAGATATTAGAATTCTGCAGGAACATTTAAAGTCTTCCATCCGTGTTTTTACACCAAAACGATATTATTTCGAAATGGTGTAAAAAACAGGCCTTTTTTTACACCAAATTGAAATTATATCAAGATGGTGTAAAAGCCGGTGTCTCCCATTACATATTTACTTCCCTGTCCGCGACTGACTCCGCGAACGTCCTGTCATGCTCAACGAAGAGCATTGTAACATTGTTATCTTTGACCAGACGCTCGATCTCGGCGCGCATGTAGACGTCGATGTAGTTCAAGGGCTCGTCCCAGAGATAGAGGTCCGCGTGCTCACAAAGTGACAGTGCGATCATGACGAATTTCTTCTGCCCCAGCGACAGCGCGGAAACATCTCTATAGAGCATCTCCTTCGTAAAGCCCATCTTTATCAGGATCGTCGAGAATATCGTCTTGTCGCACCCGCGCTCACCGGCGATGTCGTAGAGAGTTCCGGCCAGAGATGACGTGTCCTGTCCGACATAAGAGATCTTGAGGCCGGGAGCGATATAGATATCGCCTGAGGCTGTGATCCCTTCATCTTCTCCAAGGCCCGCAAGATACTTGATAAGAGTGCTCTTTCCGCAGCCGTTCCTGCCCTGCAGGGATATCTTGCTGCCGCGCTCGACAGTCAGGTTAAAGCCAGTAACAACAGGCTCGCCATAGCGCATGAGAGTCACATCCTTAAGGATTACAGGCGTCCTGTTATGGTGCTCGGTGCCCGTGATCTTCAAGGTCTCCGTGCGCTCCATGTCCTTAAGAAGACTCTGTTTTTCTTCCAGCTTGCGCTCGTTGCGGCGTTCCAGATTCTTGGCGGCGGACATCAGTTTGCGGGCCTTTTCAGCTTCGTAGGCTCTGCGGAAATGATCCTCTGCGACCTTGGAAGGTGCCTTGCTGCGGTTCTTGTAGCCTTCTGCCTTTGAAGACCACTGCGCGTTTTTCTTCATGGCTGCGTCGATCGAACTCATCTCTTTTTTGAGCTGGTCATTTCTCGCACGTTCATTTTCCATGCGCTGTTCGTTGTTCTCCCACCAGACGGAATATGTGGTGCCGACGAGTTCCAGCCCTGTCTTCGTGATGACCAACGTGTGGTCGGTACAGCGGTCCAGAAACGCGCGGTCGTGTGAGATCAGGATAAATCCGTCCTTGGACGCGAGATAATCTGCGACTGCCTCACGGCCGACCCTGTCCAGGTGGTTCGTGGGCTCATCGATTAGAGGGTAGATACCGTCTGCAGCAAACAGATTTGCGAGCATCAGCTTGGTCCTCTCGCCGCCTGATAATGTCTCCATAGGACGCCACATGATGTCCGGATCGGCGCCCATCAGGTTGAGTTCCTTGCGGACGCGCCAGTCCTCATTTTCGGGCAGTTCAGACATCGGGAAAAGGATGGTCTCAGGCACTCCCGTGATCGTTCCGCTGTAAGGCAGCTCGCCTCTGAGGAGCTTGAAGAACGTGGTCTTGCCCCTGCCGTTGCGGCCCGCGAGCGCGAGCTTCCATGAAGTGTCCAGCGTGATTGAGACGTCGTCAAATAAGGTCTTCTCAGACCCGTCGTATCCGAAGGTTAAGTTGTTGATAGTTACTATTGGCATTGTGATTCTCCTTTGTCGAAAAATCCTCTGCCGGATAAATCAAAAGCCGCGACACGAAGTAGCGGCCGCGGCTTATAAAATTGCAATAAAAATGAACACACAAAAATAGACTTATCCGCGAGGCGTTATATAAAACTCAGCAGATTGTCTTCCTCATTGGTGTTCCTCCGTTTTCAAGATTTCTGCCGTGATGATACAGCACGGGAGCAGAGCCGTCAAGAGAATCGTTACAGGGACGTAACCGAATTCACACAGGTTTCACTCAGACTTCACTTAGATTTCGCCACATTCGTTTCCGGGCGGATGCTATACTTCGGTTGGCAAAAGGGAAAGCGCTGTTCATATCAGGAAATGCGCTGGAGAAGAATAGCGCTTCCCGGAGTGCCGGTAAAGTTCCGGCACAGGATTTTACCAACTGCCGGAATGGCGACCCCTCTCTACTACCCCTCCTTATAACCCCTCCCTATAATATTTTTAACTCCCCTTTTTTCTGATACAATTATGTTGGTGCGCGTGAACGCCGTGCCCACGGATTAAGGGTTTTAAGAAGTATCTTAAGGAGTAAGGGTATGGGTAATATTTTCAATACGAGAAGCGAATTCGATAAGCGCGAAGAGCAGGAGAGGATCGAGGCGATGAATGTCGCTTACGGCAATGCGCCTGTTGCAAAAGACGATCAGGGTTCCGCACCTGTTGCCGGCCCTGCAATGATCGATACTTCGACGCTGACCAATCAGACCACATCAGACAACAAGTGCCCTTCATGCGGCGCCACACTGACATACGATCCTGCTACCGGCGGACTTGTCTGCAACTTCTGCGGAAGCACTGTTGAGCTTAAGACCATGCCGGTCGCTCCGGGACTTGGTTACACACTTGATGCCCTGCAGAACAATCAGGGCCGTCATCTCTTACTGACAGACAGCAAGATCCTTATCTGCGGCACCTGCGGCGGTCAGTTCCTTGCAGACAAGAGCTCACTTTCAGGCCTCTGCCCTTACTGCGGTTCCAACTCCATTACGGAATCCGGCAACACCGCAGGCCTTCTGGAACCTACAGGCGTCATCCCTTTTAAGATCAGCAAGGATGAGGCCCAGAACGTCTTCAAGCAGTGGATCTCAGCCAGAAGGCTGGCGCCTCTTGATCTCAAGAATAATTCCGAGATCACGGATCTTGTAGGCGTTTATGTTCCTTACTGGGTTTTCGACTGCGACACATATACCCCTTACAAGGGAAAGTTCGGTAAGACTTACGGCAGCGGCGACGACCAGTACACGAAGTACCACAAGTCCGAAGGCGTCTGCAAGATGCCGGTAAAGAACCTGACTCTTGTGGCATCAAGCAGGCTCGAAAAGGATGCTTACTGGAAGTCCGTCTCCAAATTTGATTTCAACTTCATGAAGAAATACGACCCTAATCTCCTTGCAGGTTTCTGGTCAGAAAGCTATACAGTTGACGGTACAACGGCCTGGCAGACAGCCATGGGCAAGATCTATGACATGATCCACAGGAGCATCAAGAACCTTGAGAATGCTGACGTTGTAGCCAAGATCGACATGAAGCCCGAAGCCTCAAATGTAAGAGCCAAGTATGTTCTGGCGCCGATCTGGATCACTTCTTTTGATTATCACGGCACGATCTACCGTGTCCTTATCAACGGCCAGACAGGCGGTATCGTCGGCACATGGCCCAGATCGCTCAAGAGGATCTTCATCATTATCGGTATCGTTGCCGGTGGTCTTTTTGGCATCAGCCTTATACGTGCACTGATCGGATCCATCATTCAGTTGATCTCTTCGTTCGGCGGATAACCCTCCGATTGCCTCAAATTCGAATTGAAAGCCCTTATTGTTAGGGGTTAAATATTTTTGATGCGTTTTTTGCGCAGTTAATGGGGATAAAACTTAATATCCGGAGGATTTTTCATGAAAAGACCTATAAAGAAAATAGGGGCTGCCCTTATGGCAGCTTCTCTCTTTGCTTCAGTTTTCGCGTGCGGATGTACAGATAAGAAGAAAACTGCACTCAAAGATGAATCCGGCCTTGTCTTAAGCGGCAAGATGCCCGATAAGCTCCCCGACGGACTTTCATGGTATGACTTTGCTGAAGATACAGCGATCTTCGATTATCTGGCAGAAACCATAGGCGGATATTTCGTATCTGATATTACCTGGTTTAATGACCACACCTGGGCCTTCGTCTCAGAGACTGAGCCTAAGGAACCCGTCTATCACATTATGTCGTTTGATAAGAGCAATAAGCCGGCAGCGGATTTTGTCATCAGGAATGAATTCGGCGATAACATCAGTCTTGAGAGTTTGGTCTTAGGAGACCGTCTGTATATCGATGCTTACGATTTTGCTTCGCGTGAACAATACCTCTACCCTGTTGATGAGAGTACAGGAAGCATCACGCCTGAGAACAAGATACTCCTGACAAAGAGTTCAGATGACAGTTATGCTTCCAGC
>JAEFBC010000026.1 GCA_016292155.1 Saccharofermentans sp.
GATACGGCTGATCCGAAAAATACCGCTCCTCTACTTTCTTGATGTTTTCCTCATTAAGTACAACCGGAACCGTTTCTTCAGTCTGTCCTTCCGTTTTCTCTGCATTTGCTGTTGAGCAGCTGCAAAGCACAAGAGATGCAAGCATAACACTGCTTAAAAGCACTGATATAATCTTCTTCATTTGATACACCTCAATCGTATTAAGGGGATTCAGACTATGCCAAATCCCCTTGCTTTTGTCAGTTATCTTTCTTTTTCCAGTTGACACCCATATCTGCGAGCGATGTATCAAGCCAGATCATTCCGGAATCCATGCTGGCAAGGATTCCCTGATGGTGATCCCAGAAGAAATCAATGGCCTCATCTTTGGTCATGTATATGCAGCCGTCTTCCTCAAATTCCTTCTTCAGATCAGCGTCTTTCTTGCTGCCCCATACGCTGCGGCCAACGCCGTCATCACCAGTAACAAACAGGATTACTTCAGCATATTTCTTGAAGGATTCCTTTGATTCAAACACCTTTGCATAATCGCCTGCATCAGCTTTGATCTCCAGCCAGTAATTATATTTATAATCAACAATTCCCTGACCTACAGAGAACATCTTCTGCTCATAATTCATTCTGATCGAAGTATCTACGCCCTTTTTCGCTTTACGGCAATAGATCCTGCAAGTGATGCTCTCGCGGTTTTCTTTCTTTGTGTCGATAAAGTGATAAAACACATCGCCGGATTCCTTATTGGAAGCTGAGCACTGAATGTAATCGCCGGGCGACATCATCGTTGCAGAATCCTGACCATACAATGAACGCCATCCTGTATTAGCTTCATCGTTATCAAGCTTTCCGATAGCATCATAGTAGTATTCGGTCCAGCACATGCCACAGTCGGAGCAAATACCGTTTACGAATTTATGCTCATTCTTAACTTCGGTTTCCGTGCTGATGATCTGGGTAGGATCCAAAGATCTGTATTTATCACCAAGATCGATGCCAATATCTTCAAGACCTAAGCCAAGCTCAGGGAAAGCCTTATCAGCTACTGTGATCAATCTGGAATATATGATCGGCAGATCCTTTTTGATGTTATCCTCATTGGCTGCGATAGCTGAATCGTCATAAAGCTCATACGCACGCGGATTGTCGATCAATGTGTCGATCAATGATTCGACAGAGTCAAAACCTACAGAAGTATTTCCGTAATAACGTGTCTCACCGTAACCCAACTGGAAAGTAACAGAAATCTGCTTTGTATCAGTATGAATATTCAGGCTTATATCGCTGTCACCCTTCATAGTTGAATAGTCGAAATAAACCAGATCTTCATCAGCGGAGTAACTTCCTTCGCCCCTGATACCGTCAAGATAAACAGGAACCACATGACTTCCGTCCGGCACTTTGGAATTGTAAAGATCCACAACTTTCTTAAGGTTGTCATCATTGATCTGTACAAGCGCAGTTGTTGTCGTTGCCTGCGTAGTATCGCCGGCTTCCGGCTTCTCGTATCCTGCTTCATTCTGGATCTCGTTCTCATTGCCGTCATCAGTCTCTACCGGCTTCTGGCATCCACAGAGAACAAACGATGTCAACATGACACCGCATAATAGCGTTGCTGCAATCTTCTTCATTTTCATACCCCTTCTCATTAAAGAAAATCTTAATTTGTCCCTTGCCACCATCAAAAACAAACCTTTTTGACAATAGCTATTCCAAAATCATAATACACATACATTTGAATATAAGCAATTATTTTTGACAGTCATTGAATATTATCGAACAACAGGTCGTTCGATTGTTCGGTAATTCTTTGATTTAATCAAATATCCATCCGAAAATGGTAAAAAACGCACCCAAACGATATCAGTTAAAAGACCTGATCAGGTCTTCAGCAAGTCTTATAGAAGAATCCGAATCGCTGCCTGAAAGGAGCCTTGATACTTCACCAGTCTTATTGGCGCCGTCAAGAACTGTGCACCGGGTCTCCGTACTGCCGTTAGTAACTTTCTTAGTAAGCACGAAGCCTCTGTCAGATGCAGCGGCGATCTGGGCTGTATGTGTGACACAAAGAACCTGATGCGCTGATGCAATTGCCTTAAGCTTATTTGCGATAGCAAGCGAAGCCTTGCCTGACACACCTGTGTCGATCTCATCGAAGATAAGTGTCGGGATAAGGTCCACCCTGCTTAATACATTCTTTACTGCGAGCATGATCCTTGATGCTTCACCGCCTGAGACAATTGCCGAGAGCGCTCTCACCTGCTGGCCGGGGTTGGCGCTGAAGCGGAAAGCGATATCGTCGATACCGGACATCGAGAAGAATTTTGCCTTCTCTCGTCTTACGAAGCTTACTTCAAAGATCGCATCAGGCATCTCAAGATCAGCCAATTCTTTGGTGATGGCCTTTTCGAGCTGCTTGGCGCAGACCTTACGTTCTGAAGAGAGCTTTTCTGCCAGGTCAAGGAGTTCCTTTTCCTTAGCCGTACGCTGCTTCTTCAATTCCTGAAGGATGTCCTTATTCTTCTCTATCTCATCGAGTTCTGTTTTAGAATCCGAAGCAAACTTGTTGATCTCAGCTATAGTCGCACCATACTTTGCCTTAAGCTCGTAAAGAAGGCCGATGCGCTGCTCGGTACGCTCTTTCAGGCCCTCATCGAAATTACGGTCTGATAAAACCTTATCAACATCGGATGCCAGCGCATCAAGATCCAGGGCAAGAGCCTGCGCGCGTTCAGCGATCTCCTTTAAGCTCTCATCATTTTGGGATGCCTTAAGAAGCTCACGGCTCGCCTGGCTTACGGACTGCACCGGGCTCTGATAGTTGGTCTCAGTGTTAAGAAGATCGCCTGCATTTTTAAGGCTCTCGAAAAGAACCTCATTCTGCGACAACTTCTTTTTCGTATCGTGAAGTTCTTCCTCTTCACCATCCTTAAAGCCTGCTGATTCGATCTCGTTAACTGCAAACTCAAGATAGTCGCGGCGGCGTTCAAGGTAATCAGGCGATGAAGATATCTCCTTTATCCTGACCACCAGGTCTTTGAACTCCTGAAGGCTCTTAACGTAATCTTTGTGGAGATTGATACACTTATCACCTGCAAAGCGGTCAAGGAGTTTTACATGTGTTGATTCATCGAAAATTGCCTGAGTATCGTGCTGGCCGTGGATATCGACGAGCCTGGATGAGATCTCCTTTAAGATTGCATTTGTAACGCCTGTACCGTTGACTCTTGCAACTGACTTGCCGCTGTCGTAAACGGTCCTGCTGATAATGAGCATTCCGTCGTCATCTTCGATCCCGTTATCTTCAAGGATCTTCCTAAACTCATCGTCTTTAAGATCAGAGCAGTCAAAGACCGCTTCGGCAAACGCCGAAGGGCTTCCTGTCCTTATTAGATTCCTGGATGCCTTTGCGCCAAGGATAAGGCCAATCGCATCAACAATAAGGCTCTTGCCGGCACCGGTCTCACCGCTTATTACATTGAGGCCTTTACCCGGTTCGAAAACGATATTGCTTATGACTGCAAAATCTCTGATCTCAAGTCTTATAAGCATTTAATATCAGCCTTTTTCCATCATGTCTGAGATAGTTGTAAGGAATGCCTTTGCCTCTTCGATTCCCGGGCATGCGGCAAAGATCGTATCGTCACCGGCAAGGGTACCGACACAGTCTTCCAGATGCATAGAATCCAGCGCGGATGCGGCCGCGCTCGCCATGCCGGGCAAGGTCTTGATAACGACGATGTTCATTGCCTGGTTTGCGGAGAGGATACTGTTAGAGAATACTGCAAGAAGCCTTCCCGGAGCAGTATCGCCTGTCCTGTCGAGCACGCAGTACTTTGTGGCTCTGTTAGGCAGAGTGATCTTGATGATGCCGAGTTCCTTTATATCTCTTGAGATAGTTGCCTGTGTCGCTTCGAATCCCGACTGATTAACCTTAGCGGTAAGGTCTTCCTGTGTCGAAATGTCATTATCTCTAATGAGTGATAAGATCTTTTCCTGTCTTGAATTCTTAGCGGTTTTCATAGAAGTAACCTCTCTGTACGATCTTCTTTCTTACATTGGCAAAGAAGCTGTCCGGCTTCAAGCAGACAGTCTTAAGGACTTTGTCATACTTTTTGATCTCAATTGAATCAAAGCTCTCGAGCTCTACAAAATCTCTTCCGTCAGGGCAGATCAGGGGCGCTGATTCAATAGACTCTAATGTGATCTTTATCTCACTTTCAGGAGTAGCCACATATGTATAGCCGTTTAATGTATGTGAGCAGATGGGCGTAACGATAATATCCTTCATGCCTGGCATAAGGATAGGACCGCCTGCAGAAAGCGAATAAGCCGAAGATCCTGTTGCAGTTGATACAACAAGTCCGTCGCCTCTGAATCTCTCGATGATCTGACCGTCAATTGAGAGAACGAGCGTTGTGATATGCGGCTTTGCGCCTCTGACGATAATGATGTCATTAAGGCATACGCTTGAGCCCTTCAGTTTGCCGTTTTTATTATAAACGTCGCACTTAAGCTGGGTTCTGTCTATTGTCTTATAATCACCGGATATGAGCTGGGCAAGGTCCTTCTCAAGATCTTCTGTGAGGATCTCGTTAAGGAACCCGATAGAACCTAAGTTGACGCCGACGAACTCAGTGCCGAGTTCCCTGTATTTTGCAACCTTCGAAAGGAATGTGCCGTCGCCGCCGATCGATATGATCGTCTTGATATCAATATCAGAGAAGTCCTCGAAAAGCACACCCGGCACTTCTTTGAGCTTAGGGCAAACATCATCCATACCGATCTCAAAGACAGGTGTAGCCCCAAGACGGCTGATGATCTCAGCTGTCTTTTTCGCTGTCTCATAACCGTTATCTCTTGAACTATTGGAACATATTCCGTAATTCATAAAGACAAACCTCCTGTCAGACCTATAGATATTTAAACATTATAATGAATAAATATACATCAGGCAAATAAGATCATCTGGACAGAGCTGCTTTGATGGAAGATGCGACGGAAACACCGTCAAGACCGCAGTACTTAAGCTGTTCCTTCTGGGACATAGCTCTGACGATAGGATTCCTTACGCCGAAAACAGTAACGTCGGATTCGAAGCCCAATATCTGGAGTTCCCTTTCGAGAGCTTCGCCGAAGCCACCGCTGATAACGCCTTCTTCAAGGCTGAACACATATTTTGTGCCGACAAGAAGATCCCAGATCTCCTTTGCAGGCATAGGCTTAATCATGGTCACGTTGATGTGCTTGCCCAAGATCCCCTGCTCTTTCAGGATCTCCATGGCCTGGTCTGCTTCCTCACAGATCTTGCCTGTGGATACGATGGCAAAATCATTTCCATAATCGCAGACAACATGCGGCAGCACGCAGTCATTGATATCTGCATACAAAGGTCCGTTCGCCTCAAAAGGAGAAGAACCTCTGGGGTATCTTACTGCGACAGGGCCTTTGACCGTATCGATCGCATATGTAAGGCATCTCTTAAGATCCGTATAATCCCTGGGCGAGAAAACGGTCATGTTGACCATCGAATTAAGATACGAGATATCGAGAAGTCCGTGATGGGTATGTCCGTCATTGCCTACAAAGCCTGATCTGTCTATGGCAAAGACAACATGGCTATTCATGAAGCAGCAGTCTGTGATCATCTCGTCATAAGCTCTCTGCAGGAATGAGGAATAGATGGCAACGACCGGTGTATATCCTGATACAGCCATGCCGCCTGCCATTGTAACGCTGTGCTCTTCCGCGATTCCACAGTCAAAGAATCTTCCAGGGAACTTCATCTGATAATTATCAAGTCCTGTTCCGAGAGTCATCGCAGCGGAAATGGCAACTATCTTGGGATTCTTAACCGCAAGCTCTGTAAGTGTGCTTGCAAATACAGTCGTATAGCTGTTCTTGCCCGGTGCAACACCTGTCTCAAGGTCAAAAGGTCCAACGCCGTGATAATCGGACGGATTCTTCTCGGCAGGCTCATAACCCTTGCCCTTCTCGGTAAGAACGTGGATCAGGACAGGTCCCTTGATCTCCTTCGCACCGTCAAATGCCTTAATGAGATCTTCCATATTATGACCGTCAACAGGGCCATAGTAATTAAGTCCCAAGTCATCGAACATGGAAGGCGTCTTGCGGTACAAGAGGAACCTGAAGAAGTCCTTGATAGCGAGGATCATCTTAATAAGTCCGCGTCCGACAAAGCCGAGCTTACGCAGGAACGACTCAGTCGTCTGCTTGGCAGAAATATATCCTGAGGAGATTCTGAGCTTGGATAAGTGCTTTGAAAGACCTCCGACATTCTTATCGATGCTCATCTCATTATCGTTAAGGATAATGATCATCCTAGTCTTGCTGTGGCCGAGGTCATTTATCGCTTCATAAGCAAGGCCGCCTGTAAGAGCGCCGTCACCTATTACCGCCACGACATCAAACTTCTTTCCTTCAAGATCCCTTGCCCTGGCAATGCCTAGTGCCGCAGAGATCGAAGTCGAACTGTGGCCTGTATCGAATGCATCATAAGGAGATTCGGTGATCCTGGGGAATCCCGAGATACCATCCTTCTGTCTCAAAGTATTAAATCTGTCGAATCTTCCCGTAAGGAGCTTATATGAATACGCCTGATGTCCGACGTCGAAAACGATCTTATCCTGTTTATAATCAAATACCGAGAGCAAGGCTACCGTAAGTTCCACAGCACCGAGGTTACTTCCTAAGTGTCCGCCGTTAGATGATACAGTCTTAAGGATCTTATCTCTTAATTCAGCACACAGCTGCTCACGTTCCTCGGGCTTCAATGCCTTGAGGAATTCCGGCGAGGTATCCTTTCCCAGAATCTTATAATCCATTATCTGTCCCTGTTTACCAAAAAGTCCGTTAAAGTAACGTAGTCTTCAGTATCAAAACCTTCAGCCTCAAATCCTGAGAGAATAGCCTTAATACTTAATATTTCTTCATCAAGTCTTGCTTTGGCACCGTCAAGTCCCAAAAGTGTTACAAAGGTAGCCTTTGAATCCCTCTCGTCCTTTCCTGTGCTCTTACCTAATACCTTACTGTCAGATGTTACATCAAGAATATCATCCTTGATCTGGAACGCGAGACCAATGTGTGAAGCGAGCTTTCTTAAGTCATTTGCAGTCTTATCAGAAGCAAACTCATCTCTTCTCATCTTTTTCGAGAGATAGTAAGGAGTAACTACTGCCGCTTCAATGAATGCACCGGTCTTCTTCTCTTGGAGTTCTGTAAGAAGCTCTAATGAGATCTCTTTTTCCTCTGAAGCTATATCAATGCTCTGGCCTCCGAGCATGCCCTTTATACCGGCATTCTCTGCCATAGCTGATGCCGCATAGATGTATCCGGGCTTGCTCTCGCATATGGAAAGAAGTCTTTCCATAGCTTTATTGAGCAGAAGATCTCCTGCAAGAACTGCGATTCCCTCACCATAAGCCTTGTGGCATGTGGGCTTTCCTCTTCTTAAGTCATCGTTGTCCAAGCCGGGAAGATCGTCATGGATTAATGAATATGTGTGGAGCATCTCGAGCGTTGCTGCAAAATACTTAACATCAGCATCAATGTCATCTGAAAGGCCGAACATGCGGGAAGTCAGATGCATCATAAGAGGTCTTAATCTCTTGCCGCCGGCAAAGAGACTGTAGAGCGCAGCCTTTACAGTAATATCTTCTGATTCTGCCGGAGTGAAAACATTCTCCAGCTCAGGCAATATCCACTGCTCTGTCTTGTCCATCAGAGCATTAATATTCTCGTGCTCCATCCTTATACTCCGGTCTCACTTATGTTAAGAGGATCTGTTGTGCCGTTGGCTTTATTAACAGCTTCGATCCTTGCCGTTACTTCATTAAGTTTATTCTCGCAGATGCCGACTAATTCGATTCCTCTCTCATAGAGCTTCAAGGACTCGTCTAATGTCGCCTTTCCTTCAGAGAGCTTGGCAACTGTCTGGCGAAGTTCAGCCATGCAGGCCTCATATGTCATCTCATTATCCTTAGACTTAGGCATTATCTGCTCCTCCGTGCTTTTTTATCGAAATATCTTTTATCTCACTTAATAACGTGCCGTCAGACAGAACTATGCTGACGTTATCACCCTTTTTGACCGTTCCGGCAGACTCTACGGCCTTGCCGTTCTTATCGCAGACATATGAATATCCCCTGTTTAAGACATTATTGGGATTTAATGCATCAAGCCTGACCTTGACTTCATTGATCTCTGATGCAGTCTGCTTAACGATTCCGGAAGACAAAGCATCAAGCCTTGTGCGGAGTTCACTTACCACCGCAAGCTGCTCTCTTGCATAGAATGCTGGAGAATGAAGCGCTTTGTGATTCTTATAAACATCTAAAGCCTTGCGTCTTGAATCAACGAACTGGTTTATGGCGATATCAAGATTTAAAGCAAGGTTATCTATCTCTTTCTGCTGGTCAGCATAAGATGCAATTACGAGTTCACCGGCAGCCGTGGGAGTTGCGGCTCTTACATCGGCTACATAATCGATTATCGTATAATCAGGCTCATGACCAATTGCAGAGATAACCGGGATAACGCTGTCGTATACTGCTCTTGCTATGCCTTCGTCATTAAAGCAGAAGAGTTCCTCAAAAGAACCGCCGCCTCTTGCGACAATGATTACGTCAACATTCTTATTCTCATTAAAATACTTAATGCCGCTTATAACTTCAGGAGGACAAAGATCGCCCTGAACGCTCGCGGGATAAAGAAGGATATCGTGATGCGGATTCCGTTTACGGATTGTATTGACGATATCGGAAATTACCTTGCCTGAAGCTGAAGTGACTACGCCGATCCTTCTTGGAAGTATCGGGATGGGCTTTTTATGTTCAGCGTCGAAAAGTCCTTCTTTTCTAAGCTTTTCGAAAAGTTTATTAAACTGCTCGTGAAGGTCGCCCGCGCCCTTATCTTCGATATTAGTGGCAATTACCTGAAGCTTGCCGCCTGCACTGTAAAAATCGAGGCCTCCGGTAACCTTTACCTTCATGCCTACTGCAGGCTCTATCTTAAGAGCTGACCTGTTCCTGGAAAAGATAACGCAGTTAATGACCGACTGGTCGTCCTTGATGGAAAAGTAAGCGTGGTCTCTTGCTGAAACTACATACTGTGATATCTCACCGACAACAGTAAACTCGGCAAGATAAGGATTGTCTTGCAGAGATTGCTTTATGTAGCCATTAAGATGGCTTACGCTATCAAAGTCGAACATGAGTTCAGAGGCTCTTAACGAAATTGCTCAAAACGCCGTTGATATAAGATGATGAGCTCGATGTGCCGAACTTCTTTGCGAGCTTTACAGCTTCGTTGATAGATACGGAAGTCGGGATATCCTCAACTGTAAGGATCTCATAAACAGCGATCTCAAGGATGATGCGGTCTGTCTGAGGAAGGCGCTCAAGTTTCCATCTCTTAAGGAAAGGAACGAACTTGGCGTCCAATTCATCCCTGCTGTTTATGACACCGTAAACGATATCAAGAAAATAATCTTCATCTTCAATGATCTCAGGATATGTTTCCCTGAAAAGATCGATCTGCTCACTGATGGGATCATTTCTGAAGCCCGTCTGGAACAGCAATTCCATAGCATGCTCTCTTGTTTCTATTCTGCTCATCTGAACCTCCCCGGAGGCAAAATCTTGTCAAGAAATTTCTTGAACTTGCTCGTATCGGAAAAGAGGAACGAACCTACAAAGAAGCCTACCGCTGTCATGAATAAGATAAAAAGGGTCTTGATCAACCCGAAAATACAAAGTAAGAGTCCAATTACAAAAAAGACCACAGCAAACACAACACCGGCTCTGGTGTTGCGTAGTTTCTCGAAAAGCCTGGACAAAAACCTTTCCATTATTATCTGCTCTCTACTCTTGTCTGAGCCTGCTCAACCTTTGTAACTCTGACAACAACCTGTTCTACTGCGATACCGGTAAATCTCTCGATATCCTTCTTAACCTTCTCCTGAACCTTGGACATGGCAGCAGGGATCTCAACATTTGAATAAAGCTCGCATGAGACCGTCGCCTTAAGTGCCTGGTTCTTCGCAGGAGCAACGTGGCATCTTGCGCTCTTAATGCCTACCTGTGCTGCCTTTGCAGCGTTAAGTGCAATGCTCTCGATTGCATCAGGTCCGATATCAACAGTACCGATATCGTTCTTTCTGAGTCTGGTACGGTTAAGTCTTCCGGATGTAATGAGGTTTGTGATGGAAATTATCGATGTAATGAAAAGGAGCATCAGAACGCCCAGATAGATATATCTGCTGACAGGGCCTTTAACGACCTTTCCAAGATTGGATACGAGATTCGTGAAAACACCTTCATCAACGAGTGCATATAAAAACACTACTGATACTACAGCAATTACAACTGAATAGAAGAACATCAATGATCTGACTAATGAATTCATGAAACCTCCTCGACCCCACAAACATAAACGTCGACGCTCTCTACCGAAAGACCGGTAAAGTGCTCGACGTCTTTTTTAACTTTTTCCTGAATCATCCAGGCAATCTCGGGGATGATCATGCCGTATTTAACGACAGGATATACAGTGATAGATACGGTACCTTCATCGGAATCGCCGAAAACTACCCTGACCCCTTTGCCTTCGTGGACTACGCCCGCTTTTTCCTTAAGTGCAACCGCGAAAGAAGGAACCAATGACAAAACACCGTTTATCTGGAGCGCAGCTTCAGATGCATACTGGGCGACAAAGCCCTGAGTCATTGAACGATCGCCTTTTATGGATTCGATGTTAGTATTTTCTTCCATATCGGTTCCTTGTAATGATTAAACTTTAAAGGTGCGGATAAAAACTGCCGTAAGCGGATATACTCCCGCTTGCGGCAGATTAAGTGACTGAATTAAGCTCTTTCTAAGTATTCGCCAGTTCTTGTGTCAACCTTGATCTTCTCACCCTGGTTAACGAAGAGAGGTACCTTAACAACAGCACCTGTCTCAAGTGTAGCGTACTTGGAAGCGTTGTTTGCTGTATCACCCTTTACACCGGGCTCGCACTCTGTGATCTCAAGAACAACAGTGATAGGAAGTTCTACCTGGAAGATATCACCCTTGTAAGAAACAACCTTGCATACCATCTCTTCCTTGAGGAACTTGATGCCGTCGCCGATCTTATCCTGGTGGATAGGTGTCTGCTCATATGTTTCCTGATCCATGAAGTAGTAGAGGTCACCGTCAGCATAGATGAACTGCATGTCCTGTCTTGTGAGCTGAGCCTGTTCAAACTTCTCGTTAGGGTTGAAGGATCTCTCAACTACGGATCCTGTCTTAACGTTCTTATACTTTGTTCTAACGAATGCTGCTCCCTTACCGGGCTTAACGTGCTGGAATTCAACGACCTGATATACCTGGTCGTCCATCTCAAAACATAATCCGTTTCTGAAATCTCCTGCGCTGATCATACAAAATCTCCTTTTTTAAATAAATAAGCGTTTAACTGACTAATTTTACTTGAAAGAGTGTTTCTATGCAAGTGTTACAAATACAATCAAAATTTTCCTACAAGTCTTACAAGTTTTTCGAAAGGTCTTTTAAGCAGAACATACCATATTTCAGGCTTGTGGAGCTTCTCGACCATGAATGTCCTGCACCCTGCCCTGTTGCCTGCGATGACATCGGTAAACACCTGATCCCCGACCATTAAAGATTCTTTGGGAGTGGAGTTCATAAGCGCTATGGCCTTTAAGACACCTGATGTTCCCGGCTTGTTCGCATAAGTTACCACAGGGATGCCGAGCATCTCTGCGATCTTTGCAGATCTTCCTGATTTAGCGTTGGATACAAGGCAGCACTTAAGTCCCGCATCCTCGATCATCCTGACACACCTGTAGCTATAATCTTCAGGTTCTGTCGCGTGATCAGGTCCAAGCGTGTTGTCAAAATCCAGCAAAGCTGTCTTTATTCCCTGCGCATAAAGCTCGCCCCAGGGTATCAGGACAAGGCTCTCGTATACTCTTTCCGGTTTCATCGCTTTGAAGATGTTCAAAGTTTTTCTCCTGTTTCAGTACTGTGCAAGTGTTACAGACAGACTATTATTTCGCTACAAAATAATTATAAATATATATTTTCGCGCTTGTGATATTATATTAAGGCTAAATGACAAGTCAAGGAGCATAAAAGCTATGAAAGTTACAAAATTCGGCGGATCATCTCTTGCCAACGCATTTCAGATTCAGAAAGTCTGCAATATTCTTCTCGCAGACGAAGACCGTAAGATCATGGTCGTTTCTGCGCCCGGTAAGCGCACCAAGGATGACACCAAGGTAACGGACCTTCTTATCGCCGTTGCCAAGGCAAGACTCGCCGGTGAATCATATGAGAAGGAAGTATCTGCAGTTCTCGCACGTTATGAAGAGATTGCTGATGAATTAGGAATCAAGGAAGTTCTTCCGAGCATTGAAGAAAAGCTCCTTAAGATCGTTAAGGCTGACTATACAGAAGATATTGCTTATCTTGACTCTGTTAAGGCAATGGGTGAAGACTGCTGCGCTCAGCTCGTA
>JAEFBC010000153.1 GCA_016292155.1 Saccharofermentans sp.
CCATCGATCCGTACTGCAATTACGGCAAGCCCGGAACGAAATGGGAAAAGGTGGCAGAGGACAGGCTCTTTAACCACGATATGTATCCTGAGAAAGTGGATAACAGATAACACTTGAAAACCGGTCTGTTCTATAACCCGGATGCATTTTGTAATATGCATCCGGGTTTTATGATTTATACTGAAGTAATTCAAATGAATTATGAGGTGTTGATATGTTTGATCAGGAAAGATTCGAAAAGCAGCTGGCATTCATCCGTGAGATCGACAAGGAGAAGATGATCAAGCGACAGAGCTATATCACCGATTGTGAGACACGCGAGAATGATGCTGATCACGCCTGGCACATGGCCATAATGACTATGCTCCTGAGCGAATATTCGAATGAGAAGATCGATGTTCTGAAGACCATGACGATGCTCCTTATCCACGACCTCGTTGAAGTCTATGCGGGCGACACTTATGCGTACGATGAGGAAGGCAAGAAGACACAGGCAGAGCGCGAAGCTAAGGCAGCAGATAAGATCTACAGCCTCCTTCCTGAAGATCAGGGTGAATACTTAAAGTCACTCTGGCTCGAGTTCGAAGATCAGAAGACTCCTGAAGCAAAGTTCGCAAGGACCATGGACTGCTTCCAGCCCCTTATCCTCAACGATGCGACAGACGGAAGAGCCTGGAAGGAGCACGGTGTGAAGAGAAGCTGGGTAATGAGACGCAATCAGAATACCGGCGCCGGTTCGGAAGATATCTGGGCTTATGCCAGGGAACACCTTGTCGAGAAGAACGTTAAAAACGGCAACATCATTGACGACAGCAGCGAGGCTTGAACGACGGATTTAATTGACCTGATTATCTTTAAAACCGTATAATTATATAGTCTCTTTTTTATGAGACGGGATATGGAATAAGTGGAGGAAGATATTATGAGTAAGTTTTGTCCTCAATGCGGTACGATGGGCAGTGATACCGCGAATTTCTGCAAGAAATGCGGTCTGGATTTCCGCACGTTAAGTGTGAGAGCATTTGTGCCTGCGGCAAAACCCGTAGTCACACGACCGACGGCACCAGCTCCTGCTCCGGCGCAAGCATCGGTATCTTATACTGTTAAGCCTGCTCCGGCTCCCGGTCCTGCACCGGCACCCGGCCCTGTACAGGGACGTGTCAGTTCAGGATTCCCATCAGGTTTTGCAAGAGCACAGGCTCCTTCAGCACCTGCGCCAGCCGCAGCTAAGCCTGCACCTTCAGCTTTTAAACCGGCTCCGGCACCGGCACCTGCTAAGCCTGCACCGGCACCCGGTCCGGCACAGGGACGTGTCAGTTCAGGATTCCCGTCAGGTTTTGCAAGAACGCAGCCTGCTCCTGCACCCGCGCCTGCTGCCGCTAAACCTGCACCGGCTCCTGCTAAGCCAGCACCTGCTCCCAGTCCGGCACAGGGACGTATCAGTTCAGGATTTCCGACGGGATTTGCAAGAACACAGGCTCCTTCAGCACCTGCACCTGCTAAACCAGCTCCGGCGCCCGCGCCGGCTAAACCTGCGCCCACACCCACGCCAGTTGCTGCTAAGCCCGCTCCGGCATCAGCTCCTGCACCCGCAGCAAAGCCTGCTCCTGCTCCTGTAGCTGCGCCCGAACCGGCTCCTGCTCCTGCGTCTGAAGCACCTGAAGCAGCTCCGGTCGTCATAAAACCTGTTGCAGTACAGCAGCCGGCAGTTACAAAAGGCTGGGTACAGAATACCGGCGTGGTCAATCCCAATCCGGTACCAGGATCCGAAGGGTACGATCCGGTGTACCACTGCGTATGCGATTATTGCAATCACGGATTCGATTACCATGCTTTCGACTTGGGTCACAGGACATGGTATCCGCACGGGTTCGTATACTGCCCGCGCTGCCAGAAGCCTTTGAGGCACAAGATCGGGAATGAGATATTGTCGCCCGCACAGCAGGCATAAAGAAAAACATTATAACGGGGCTGTCTCGAGCACGAGGCGGCCCCGGTTGTTTTATATTGTGAAAATGCGGTGCGCCAGGACGCCATTTCGCTTGGCCTCAACATTTCACTTAACATTTTCCGCAAAAAACCTACGGAAAATGTTGAGCCGTTTGTGACGCTTCTTTAATTGGATATAATTATTCTAATGTGATATTTTTGTATAGCTATGGCAATAGATAAGAGTAAGACAGATCTGATCTTGGCGAAGTACGAGGAGCTGACCGGCACATTAAGTGACCCGGCGGTTGCTTCACGCCCGGACGAATACACGAAGTATTCGAAGGAACTTGCTGCTCTTAATCCCCAGGTTGAAGCCATCAGAAGTTATGAAGCGTGCGAGAAAGAGATCGCAGGCATATTAACACTTCTTGAGAGCGGTGATCTTGGCGGCGACGATGAGATGAGAAGTCTTGCAAATGCCGAGCTCGCTGATGCGAAGGACAGGCTGGAAGTTCTCGAAAAAGAGCTCATGATCTACTTAACTCCCGGTGACCCGAGAGACAACAGATCCGTAATCCTGGAGATCAGAGCGGGAGCGGGCGGAGAGGAATCCGCGCTTTTCGCAGGTGATCTTTTCAAGATGTATAAGGGTTATGCCGCGCTTAAGGGCTTTGACGTAAGCATCGTTGATGAGAGTCCGACAGAACTTGGCGGATATAAGGAAATAGTCGCCGAGATCGACGGACCGAGAGTTTTCTCAAGACTTAAGTTTGAGAGCGGAGTTCACAGAGTGCAGAGAGTTCCGGTCACTGAATCAGGCGGAAGGATCCACACTTCAACGGCAACGGTTGCTGTGCTCCCTAAGGCTGAGCCGACGGATGTCGAGATCAATCCGAATGATCTTAAGATCGACAGATTCAGAGCGTCGGGCGCAGGCGGACAGCACATCAACAAGACTTCATCCGCGATAAGAATCACGCACCTTCCGACCGGTATGGTCGTTACCTGCCAGGATGAGAGATCGCAGATCCAGAACAAGGAAAAAGCGATGGAAGTCCTGCAGAGCCGTTTGTGGGATATTGCCCACCAGGCTGATGTTGACGCACATAACAACGAGAGAAAATCGCAGGTTGGAACAGGTGACAGATCCGAGAGGATCAGAACATATAATTACCATCAGGGAAGAGTTACCGACCACAGGATCGGATTAACGCTTTATAAACTGGATGCAATACTTGCAGGTGATCTCGACGAGATCGTTGATGCATTGACGCTGGCCCAGGCTGCTGAGAATGCAAGCTCGGGCGAAGAGTGATAAGGGGCATTTATGGAACGCGAAAAGAAATATAAAAATACATTACTTATAGATTCAGGCGACAGCAAGGCCATCAAAGACTGCGCAGAGCACCTTAGGAACGGCGAAGTCATAGGTTTCCCTACAGAGACCGTCTACGGCCTTGGGTGTGATGCAAGAAACGGTGAAGCAGTAAAGAAGGTTTTCGAAGCTAAAGGCAGGCCTGCTGATAACCCGCTCATCTGCCACATCGGCGATAAGGAGCAGATCCCGGGCATCGTATCAGAGATCACTCCTCTTGCGCAGAAGCTCATCGATGCATTCATGCCCGGCCCTATTACTATAGTAATGAAAAAGGCTGATTCGATCTCGGACCAGACCACGGCAGGCCTTGATACCGTAGGTGTCAGAATGCCTTCACATCCTGTGGCGAACAAGTTCCTTAAAGCCTGCGGCGTTCCTGTCGCAGCGCCTTCCGCAAACCTTTCCGGCAGACCTTCCCCCACGGGCGCAAGATCTGTCTTGGAAGACATGGACGGATATATCTACGCGGTAATTGACGGAGGAGACTCCGAATACGGACTCGAATCGACCGTTGTCGACTGCACCGGAACTGCGCCTGTGATCTTAAGACCGGGTGCCGTTACTAAAGCGGATATCGATGCGGTCCTCAATGAAGGAGAGGCTGTTATGTCAGGATCTTTGTCAGACAAGGAAGCACCCAGATCACCCGGAATGAAGTACCGCCACTACGCGCCTTATGCCCAGGTGGAGATAATGAAGATGCCTGAAGGAACCAAGATCGAAGGAGACGATGCGGCAGGTTCTGATGGCAAGATAGCCAAGTCTTCTTTCACCGTTGAAGATCTGAAGAAGCTTTCTGACGATGAAGCGAAAGAACTCGTAAATATCGCATCTCCTTTTATCCTGAGGTCACGCGAGATCCTTGCATCCAACCCGTTTGCCAGGATCGGCCTTTACTGCGGAGACGAGATCAAGGCAGTCTATGAGAAGCTCAATGACAAGGTATTGTCCGCACATACTGAGTTCTGTGTATACGGCAAGACTGTTGATGTATCCTGCGCTTCCCACGGACTTTTCGAAGGCCTCAGATTTTTGGATGTCCAGGAAGTAGACGTGATCCTCGCACAGGGTTTTGACGGCGAAGGCTTATCCGTTGCTTACATGAACAGGCTTTCCAAGGCATCAGGCAAGAAGGAGGAGCTGACCCCCGGTATGCCTAAGCCCGCAAGGCCTTCAAGAACACCGCTTCCGATCGATGCGTTCAAGGATACTTTTACAGCGTCCGTATTGTTTGTTGACGACAACAACACTTCTTTATCCGCCTGCTGCGAATCCCTGATGAGGCGCAAGCTCGAAAAGAACGAGCCCTACATCTCGAACAGGATGAGCGATACGGGATTTGAGATCTACTGCGAATCCGCAGGACTTACCGCCATGGACGGAATGGATCCGGATCCCATGATGGATAAAGCCGTAAAGGAGCTTACGGGCTGGGGCTTAGGCTCGATCGAGTCAAGAAGGGCAAATCCCGCCATTTACGATGACAATGACCTGATCCTTACAGTAAGGGACGAACAGGCATTTGCAATTATCAAGGCTTTCCCAGAGATAAAGGACAAGGTATTCTCGCTTTCGACCTTCGCCGCTAACAACGGTCTTGTCATGAAGGACTCATCGGGCAGGATAATGTCGATTTCTGTCCCTGATCCCACAGGCGAGAATTACGAGACTTACCTCCATACTGCAAAAGCACTGGGTGCGTGGCTCGACCTGCTTTTCCCCTACATAATCAAAGAATTAGGGGCTTCCAGGGTTTAACGGACTTCAGTTTTGAGGACAGAAAAAATTGAGACTAGTCTCAAATACCCCCAAAAAGTCTCAATCTGCTCCAAAAGGGTAGAATTTTGATTTTGGGGTTGTTAAACTTTGCTCAGTAAGAATTTAGGCAGGATACGAACTAAGAGAAAACGGCTTTTCGCCCAGTAAATGCTTGACTTTGGCTCTGTTGCTGTGTTATTCTTCTCGATGCCGCTTATATAGGGGCGGTATCCTTGTCCGGATTTCGTGCCGGACCGTAAAGTCCAGAAGGAGGTGAATGACATGGCAAACCAATATCGTTTGATCGCTATCCTCAGCACCGCTAACGGTGAAGAGGGAATTGCTTCTCTTACTGACACAATTAAGGCTAAGATCGAATCAAGTGCAAAGATTGACACATTTGATGCAATCGGTACACGTGAGCTCGCTTACGAGATTGATGGTCAGAAGAACGGCTACTATGTTCAGACTGTATTTACTGCCGATAGCGTTTTCCCTAAGGAACTTGAGCGTGTTCTCAAGATCACTGATGGTGTAATCCGTTATCTCATTGTTCGTGTCGGTGAGTAATCACTTTTGACAGGAAGGTAACAGTAAATGAACAAAGTAGAATTAGTCGGAAGACTTACTAAGGACCCGGAAGTAAA
>JAEFBC010000154.1 GCA_016292155.1 Saccharofermentans sp.
CTCACGAATTATAGCAAAGCCATTTCCGAAAATCAATACGGAAATTTACTCTTTTACAGGTTCTAACGGAGGCATCGCTCCGATCTCGGTCAATTTGTCCCTGACTTTGCCCATATCTTCATAGATAGGCATCTTATTTGCGGGGTTTCTGAGGGCATAGGCCGGGTGATAGGTCGTCATGATATAGTAGCCGTTTTTCTCGATAAAACGGCCCCTGACATCATGCATTACGGGCTTTGTGCCGAAGAATCCCTCATAAGCGGTCGAACCGCAGAGAAGGATCACCTTGGGCCTTACGAGCATGAACTGCTCAGCCAGAAGGGGCTTGCAGCAGTGTATCTCCTCAGGTGTGGGGCGCCTGTTCTGGGGCGGTCTGCATTTCGCGATATTGCAGATATGGTAGTCGTTATTGGTAAAGCCGTAACTTCCAAGGAGATTCTGAAGGAGCTGGCCGGATCTGCCTACAAACGGAAGTCCCTGGATATCCTCGTTCTCGCCCGGAGCCTCGCCTATTATCATCAAGGGCGCTTTCCTGCTGCCTCTGTAGATGACCACATTGGTACAGCCATCCCTTAAGCCGCAGTTATGGCAGGCCTTGCACCTGGCCTCAAACGCTTCCCACTTCTTATCAAAATCGTCTGCCATATAAACCTCTTACTTGAACATTATCACTGTGATGCCGTCGTTCTGGAGACCCCAGTCACGGTCGCGCGATACAGCCGGGTGCTTTGCGCTCATCTCGCGCCCTGCTGATGAGAATGGTCCGAAATCCTCACCCGGACAATAGGACTTTATCATGCCGCGTGCGATATATTTTCTGAGTTCCAAGCCTAATGCCTGCTTTATCGCACCGCCCGTGCCGGAAGATCCGTAGCCGTGGACGATCTTAGCCACCGGCTGACCGGTCGCTCTTGCGCGGTATATCCCGTTCTGGAGCTTGACCATTGCCTGCTGCACAGTCGGGTGTCCCTGTTCGATATTGATTATTTCCATTCTTAAAACCTCTCGAAAACAATTATACGCTAATAAGCTATAATATTCTCATGAGACTAGACAGATTACTTGCAAACAGCGGCTTAGGCACGAGATCTACTGTCCGCGACATAGTATCAAGGGGCAGCGTCCAGGTTAACGGTGCTGTCGTATCCGACCCGTCATTCCACGTCAAAGAGACTGACTCCATAATGATCGACGGCCAGGAGATCAACCTTCAGACCAAGCTCTACTTCCTTCTGGATAAACCTGACGGCGTCCTTACGGCAATGGAGGATAAGCGCCTCCCATGCGTCGCCGACTACATTCCGGCAGAGCTCAAGTCAAAGAAGTTATCCCCTGTCGGAAGGCTTGATTTCCACACCTCAGGGCTTCTTATAATCACCAACGACGGCGAGTTCTCACACCGTCTGCAGTCGCCCAGATATGAGGTCCCCAAGGTATATCTGGCAACATTTAGAGGCCTTGACTGGACAGATGAAGAGATCGCCACAGTACGTTCAGGATTTACTATCCGCGACAAAGGTTACAGCGAGCAGATAGCTCCGGCAGAGCTTAAGGTTGTTGAATCATCAGGCGGCACCGGCAGAGCTCTCCTTACACTTCATGAAGGAAAGACTCATGAGGTACGAAGGATCTTCGCGCACTTTAATAAGGAAGTCTTAGAGCTTCGAAGGATCGAACTTGCAGGCGTTAAAATAGAAGAAGGCCTGGATTCCTGCGGAACCTTCAGGCCTCTTACTGAAGACGAATTAAATAAGCTTTTCGAAGCAACAGGACTTAAGTCTGATTCTCAAAAGCCTTGTTAATAAGGGCTGTCATCATCTTTACTGTTTTCGCATCATCAGTACTGTTAACACACTGGCCGAATACGAATGTCGTCTGACGTGACTTCCACTTTGCCTCGACACCATATTTGGTGATAAGATCGCGGTCTGTGATCTCGATTCCGATAAGAACCTGATCGTCAGGGAAATCAGCGGGATTCTTCATCTCGTCGTTATCAAGGCCCGTGATCGCATAGTAATCATTCATGTTCCTGATGTATTCCCTCTGGGACATATAGACCGGTCTGACGCCTGCCTTAGCCTTGTCGGAAAGTCCTGCCATTACCTGGTCGTAGATAGGTGACATGTCCTTGAAAACGTTGAAATAGAACGGATAAGACTTCTCATCAGAAACGAGAATGTCCGGATTCGTGTAAAACTGTGCGTTGAAGGTCTCATTGCCTGTCTGGTCAAGGCCGATCTTCTCATCATTGGGGACCACGATATCGGCGATACCTACATAAGGATTATGGTATCCTTCAGCTTCCAGGGCTTCTCTCATCTGAGTATTATCAAGATACATATGTCCGAAGACCAGTACTGAGCAGTCGGATTTCATTGTAGACAGATAGCTGATAATGACTGCCAGTCCTGCGATGATAACGACTGCGGCAAGGAGCCAGTTCTTCCAGCCGTAATGGATTATGTTCTGCCAGTCGCTCTTATATCTTCCGAAATACTTGGGCTCATTCTGTCTTACATATTCTTCCTGTGCTTTGACTTCACGTCTGCCTGAAGCGACATCATAGACAGCGGAGATCTCGTCTTCCATCGCAAGGGACTCCGGATCATCCTTGCCCCTGTACTTCTTGGACATCTGCCAGAAACGGTCTTCGATCTCCTTTATGTCGGCGTTCTCATCAAGCCCCATGTATTTCAGGGCTTCCTCACGTGTCATGTCCTTAAACCTGGAAGATGCCTCATCTGAAGCGCCTTTGGTCTTGGATACCGCCTCATCGTAGTCTTTGCAGACCACAGTCCTGAACTTGTCGCCGCAGAAGACTCTTATTCCCTGGACGAGCTTTAAGCTGTTGTTGTCGATCAGGGCGATCGTCTCGAGACCGCTCTTTTTAAGATTGTTGAAAAGGACTTTCTTGCTCCAAAGTATGTCCTTCTCATTGAGTTCAGGATCTTCTCTGAAGTCTACTGCCATTACCTTGCAAGAGTGCCTCATAGCCATGTCAGCGGCATGCATCATGGGCGTTCTGTAATTGTCTCTTGTAACTTTGCCCTTCAATACAACAAGGACGATGTTATCGTCCTTCCTGTACTCTACATTAATCTGTTCCGAATCAAATACTTCGTTCATTTAACTCCTGTTTTACAAGCACTTGATCGCAAGACGTACTATATTCATTGCTGCGGACTGGACATCGGCAAGTGTAAGTCTGCCGTGGTTGACTGCAGTTACGATATCTTCTGCATTCTTGGCGCAGCCGGGCATCTGCATGTCGCATCCCGCATATACGCAAAGTCTTGAGAATGCCGGCGGATACTTGAGTTTGCTCTCGTCATAACCTAAGAACTCAACATCTTCGAATGAAGAGAACCAGTCTGTCATGACAGCGCCTTCATAGTCCCACTCATCCCTGAGTACGTTCTGGATCAGCTCGTAATTGTTTGCTGTATGGATTCCGTTGAGGAGATTGTACGAAGTCATTACGCAGAAAGGCTGCGCCAACTTGACTGCGAGTTCAAATCCTCTCAGGTATATGTCACGCAGAGCTCTTACTGAAACGTGAGAGTTGCTGAACATTCTGTTGTCTTCCTGGTTATTGCAGGCAAAGTGCTTGATCGTTACGCCCTTACCGTCAACTGACTGAACGCCAAGTGTGTCGTAAGCAGCGCAAAGGCCTGTAACCAGCGGGTCTTCGGAATAGTATTCAAAGTTTCTTCCGCACAAAGGATTTCTGTGAATATTCATTCCGGGTGCAAGCCAGAGATTTACACCGAACTCCTCCATCTCTTCGCCGACCAGACGGCCGAGCGTTCCGATAAGGTCCAGATTCCAGGTAGAAGCAAGTGATAATGCTGTCGGGATCATGGTGCAGTACTGGTAGTAATCGATGGCATCTTCAGGTGTGTCTTCCGGGAACGGGTTATTGATAAGACCGAATGTCTCACCGCCTCTTAAGAGATCACCTGTTTTTGTTGCCTTGAAGTGAGACTGGAGTCTTAATCCTGCAGGGCCGTCAGCCATAACAAGAGGCGGGAATCTCCTCTTGCCTTCAAATCTTGATGTTGTCTCAGCAGCTGCGCCCGGCACATGCATTGAAGAAGAGAAAACGATATCTTCAAAGCCATCCTTGATGTAGTTGCCGACTAA
>JAEFBC010000155.1 GCA_016292155.1 Saccharofermentans sp.
CGACAAGGATCTGCTCCTCAAAGGCCTTATTGAGGTGTACTACAAGAATAAATAACATCTTTGGAATATGGGTTTGAGAACCGGCTTCCTTAGTGGGGCCGGTTCTTTTTATTTCTGTGGGTGGTGATTACGTACTAAATCTGCAAAATGCTTTTTTAGTACGTAACCGGGCAGGTCAGACATACACAAACAAGGTGTAAGATAGTATTCATTCAGGCAAAATCAGCCCACGGAAAAAATTTGCTTTTTGCTGCTTGACTCTTCCCTTGGGGAACCCTTTAGGATGAGGTCATCAAACACAAAGGAGACCAAAAAATGGACGACAAAATGACATCAGGTGAGATCGCCAGGAAGGCCGGAGTATCGCAAAAAGCAGTCCGTCTGTATGACGAGAAGGGACTCTTAAAGCCCACGGATTATTCCGAAGGCAATTACCGTCTTTACGACAAGGAAGCGCTGCAGGTCCTAGAGAAGATCGTGGCATTGAAGCAGATCGGTTTCTCTTTAGAGGAAATCCGTGACAACCTGAAAGCCGGCGAGGCGCAGGATATCGAAGAGGCTTTGAGGATGCAGCTGGCAGCGATGGAAGAGAAGCGTTACCGCATCGATATGGTGATCGACGCTATTAAAAGAACGCTTGCGCGCAAGGATGAAGGTCTCGACTGGGACGACGTGGCGGGAATCGTTCAGAGCGTTGCGATGGACCAGACGGCGGACCTCAATCACTGGAAATATATTAAGCACAATGCCGGCGAAGACTGGTATGTGCAGGTCTTCCGTTCGCTGGATTTTGCTGAAGGCGGGAAGGTGTTAGATCTCGGGTGCGGCTTTTCGAAGCTCTGGAGAAATAACTGGGACATCATTCCGGGCGGCACGAAGATCTATGCTTACGATGTCCGCGGCAGCTGGGCTGATGATTTTGAGAAGTTCTTAGATGAGAATAAGGATAAGCTCCCCCAGGGTGTTGATATCAACCTGACTTTTGCAGATCTTGAGAAGGATCAGGCGTGGGAGAAGATTGCAAAAGAGAAGACTTATGACCGCATCATAATGCACTATGTATATAGTGAGCTTAAGAATCCTGAAGCAGTTATTGCCAAGGCTTCGGAGGTTCTTGGCAAGGGCGGATATCTCTCGGTTAACGGGCCTGACGTTGCATCGTGGGATCTTTATTTCAGAGATGCCATGAAGGAGGCAGGTATAAACGCGCCGTTTATCGATGAGATGATCAAGGAGCAGGAAGCAAAGAGGGATTCTTTCCGCGCTGTGGCCGGCAGGTATTTTGCCAATATCGAAGTCATTGATCTGCCGGGTATGTTCCGTTATGAGAATGCGGAAGATATCATCGATAAGATGAAGGATATGTACGACGGTCAGGCTAAGTTCTTCGCTAGCAACGGCCAAAGACTTAAGGATTATTTTGATTCGAAAGCTGATGAGAACGGCGATATCTTTGTCGCTACGTTCGGACGCTTCCTGCACTGTTCGAAATGATGAGCCATGGCGCAGTTCAGGCGGCCGGCTGGGCACAAAAACTTACTCTTCAGGTGACTCAATGATCTTATAGTTTGCTTTGAAGTAGTCGGCGTCCACGAAATTAAATCTGATAGAACTAATCTTTCCGTCCTCATCTCTGTTGACGGCATAGAAGACGATAACGGCGTTGTCCGGAGCAGTCTCCATCGTGCCCCACAGGAGGGCGGAAAAGTATTTCTGGGGATCGTCTTTGTTGATATTGAGAGCGCCGTTTTCTACAAGGAATCTGATCTCTTCGATCTCCGGGTCGTCCTTGCGCCAGATCATGAGAGGCTCTGCGATCTGCTGGTACCAGTCGTCTTCGAGATGCTCATGGTTCTTCCTGAACCAGTCGCGCTCGCAGGGTGAAGGGAAGCCGGTGCTGTCTACCTTGAAGTAGTCGCCGGTGTTTGCCATCTGGCCTTTGCCTTCGGTAGCTTCCTTGGAGAAGACTTCGTATGTGCCGTCAGGGTGCGCGATGATCTTGCCTGCATGGATCATTTTCTGCTCCATGTCAGTGCCGGCACCAAACTCCCAGGCCTGGCGCTTAGTATTCGATTTTATAGCGAAAGATGACTTCTTCTTACCCTCTGCCATGTCCGGAAACTCCCATAATTCTCATGTCTGCTGCGGGAAGTGACCTGATTCCTTAAAAACCGCACTCATTATATCAGAACAACTTGATTATTTCTTGTGCATTTTATTTTTTCGCACACTATTTTCGAGCAAAGAGTATAATTAGCGTACAGGCGGATGTAGGTTTTTGTTTTTTCAGACGGGTGATTAATATGACTTTGAAAACCAGAAAGATTCTATTCGTAATCGCGGCATTCTTCTCGTTCATCTCGGTTTTGCTGCCGTTTTTTATCGTCACCCATCAGGGCATGACCGTTAACGGATTTCCGGTAAAAGACGATACAACGATATCTTTAAGCCACTGCTATTACGGCCTCGGGATACTCCTTACGGCTGCGCTGGCCGCTATTTTCGCGCTTAGCGGAAAAAGGATCGGATATGCGGCCTCTACTGTCGCCAATGTCATTTTCTCGATCTGGGGCTTTTTTGACATGATGAACTATAAGGTGACAGATAACGGAATAATAGATATCTCCGGTGCTTATTATTCGGCTTTGAGCGGCCTCAAATACAACACCATTATCGAAGTAAAAAACGGCGCGGGGTTCTACATTCTGATCTTCTCAGTCGTATTCCTGCTCGTGATGATGCTTATTAATTTCGCGAAAGGCGAGGATTAAAAAAGCAAGCTTTTAAGAGCTTGCTTCTTCTTCCAAAACGTTTTTCTTCCGTTTATCGACGACGGATTTGCCGACCCATTTCTTCTTGTACCAGTAGTACATGACGATTAGGCCTCTTATGCATTCGTCCGTAGCGGTTCCGGCGAAGATTCCCGCCACGCCGACACCCATGTAAACGCCGACGAGCCAGCCTGTTGTAAGGCCCAGACCCCAGTTGCACAGAAGTCCCATGATAAGCGGGAATATATATGCGCCGGCAGCTTTGAGGCTGCAGACGAATGTCATGTTAAGGCATCTGCCGATCTCAACGAAGATATCGACGATCATGATCATCTGTCCAAGGGCAATGATGTGCTCATTCTGCGTGAAGATCTGCAGGGTATATCTGCAGAAGATCGCGTTGACCGAAGCCAGACCGATCGTGATCGGCATGGAAGTACAGAGTGTTCTGAATACTCTCTTATAAGCAGCTTCCTCCTTGCCTGCGCCGACTAAGTGCCCCGTAATGATCTGCGTCGACATGGCTGAGGCATTGGAGAATATCATCGCAAAGGATATGAGCATGTTGCAGTAAGCCCTCGCATTGACTGCGTCATTACCCATTGCATTAACGAATGAGAGGAGCGTTGTCTGATAGAGGTTGTATGTGAGATTCTCACCTGCGGTAGGAAGGCCGATCTTTATCATCTTGCCGAGGAGCCTGCCCGGGAAAGGATTCATATACCTGAGTGAGATCTTACCGATCTTTTTTACAAAGAAGAATACGAAAACAGCGATTACGGCGATAAGTCTTGATACAACAGTCGATATCGCTACACCTGCAACGCCTATGTTCAGAAAGGCCAGGGGGCCATACAGGAACAGGTAGTTGCCGCCGATGTTTATAACGTTTATCGCAAGGGTTACGTACATGCCGATCTTCGGATAGCCGTTGCATCTTAAGATCTGGAGCATTACGCCGTATAAGGCCATTAAGAAACCGCCGCCGCCGACTATATAGAGATAGACCATTGAATAAGGGCGCATCTCGGGAGATACATGAAGGAAGTTCATGATTAAAGGATTTGCCGCGCAGAAGGCCACACTGAAGAAGATTCCGATAACAAAATTCACGATGACCGAAAGTGTGTAGATCATGTTCATCTTGTCGTATCTCTTCGCACCGAGATACTGCGCAACGACGACGCTTGTTGCAGTCGCGATTACGTTGAAAAGGATATTCATCATGAACATGATGGTATTCGCGTTGCCGACAGCACCTACGGCATATTCGTCATAGTGGCTCAGCATCAGCGTGTCAACATTGTTGACCATTGTATTGAGGAACAGTTCCAGAAACATCGGTCCCGCCAATAACATTAATGGCGTCTTCTCATCGATTACGACTGTGTTTCTCCTGCTTAAGGCACTTTCCATATCTCCCCCATCTCGGCTCCGCATGTAATAATGTACTACGAGGTCCTGATGAAATATATTAGAATACAGTATATTTCTTGCTAAAACATTACCTGCATGTTCAGCAGGTTTTTGTGAAAAACGAGCAGAAGTCAGTGCTATAATTGTCAGACTACGGCAAGCAACTGCACGTTTAAAGGGAAAAGATTATGGATTCTATTGCTGCATTCGGTGATTCGGTTTTAAAAGGTGTCATCTACGAAGATGAGCACTACAGGGTGTCTGATGCTTCCTTCCAGAAGATCTGCGAGGAGTATTTCGGCATCACCATAGAGAACAAGGATATGGGCAAAACGCCAGTGCTTCTTTCCCTGCCGCCCATTGATTCGAAAAGATATTTCGAGCACATCTCGGCCGGCCTTAATGCGGATAACATCATGAAGTGGATGCGCAACGACCAGCAGCACATAAAAAACAAGGAAATCGTATTTAACTGATCTGATTTTGGGGATAAAAGGAGGATCTTAAAATGCCCAGTATTGAAGGTCTGGAAGGCACATTTGACACCGTCGTGAACAAGTATGAGAAGATGCGTCCGGGATACGCTACGGAGATCTACCAGATGATCTTCGATTACGTGGATATCGGCGGCAGTTCAAGAGCAGTCGAAGTCGGCAGCGGCAGCGGCCAGGCCACTTTGCCCGTGCTCGCGAAAGGCTGCGAAGTAGTAAGCGTCGAGTACGGCGAGAACTTCTCAAAGCTTTTGGCTGAGAAGTTCAAGGACTATAAATTCTCTGTCATCACAGGCAAGTTCGAAGATGTGGAACTCCCGTCTGACAGCTTTGATCTTGTGTTCTCCGCGACCGCATTTCACTGGGTTCCGGAAGAGATCGGATATAAGAAAGTGTTCGATATCTTAAAGAGCGGCGGTGCTTTCGCGCGCTTTGCGAATAACCCGTTTACGGCTAAGAACGATCCTGCGCTCGCCGCCGAGCTCGATTCCTACTATGTGGAATACTACAACCGCTTCCACAACAGGAAGAGCAAGCCGAAGATCGAATTCAACGAGGAGCGCGCGGCTGAGAGAGCTGCGATCGCTGCCAAATACGGTTTTACCGACATTAAGCATGCACTGTTCCACCGCGAGCGCGTCTTCACGGCATCTGAATATCTGGAGCTTTTGGGCACATATTCCGATCACATCGCAATCGAAGAGACGATAAGAAATGAGTTTTTCGGCAAGATCGAAGCCGCGATCAATGAGCACGGCGGCACCATCACGATCAGCGACACGATGGATCTGGAGCTGGCGAGGAAAGCATAAGATATAATTAATTCATAGGACCCGTTTTCAGTTTTAGTGAGTGGAAAGTAAATGAGCGGAAATAAGTCTGATGATGCAAACAGTAAAAAACTGATAGATAACAGAAAAGTCGGCGTATTTTTCTTTGTTGTTGCCGCGATCGTTATCGGCGTCAGCCTGTTCATACGCATTTCAGACGTCCGCAAGAGCGCCGATTACAAGCATGTCGACGGCGTTGTGTCATCGATAGATACCAAGCGTACATTCTTTGCCAGGAAATACCGTTATAGAACAACCGTCTCGGTACTATATTCACCCGAAGGATCAGACATTAATTCTTTCGTGTCCTATGATGGCTTTGTCAGTTACTTTCTCCAGGAAGGCGATATCATAAGAGTCTATTACAACGAATCAAAGCCCTGGGAAGCCTATGCCGCAGAAAAAGACTGGCTCACGGGCGGATATATACATGCCGGCAGAGGTTATAATATGCCGCTCATCATCGGTGCAATAATCCTATTGTTCGGTGTTATTTTCTTTGAAGACGGCGTTAAGGCTGCAAAGATAGCAAAGAAAGGCAGCGACCCGAAGGCCGGAAAACTTGACGATCCGGCTGAACCGAAGAAGATCGGACTCGGCGATATCGTAACCGTCACGGTGGACAGGCCCCTCGGCAGTTACCATCCGGAGCATAAGGATATGTACTATCCGGTCAATTACGGCTACATCGCAGGCGTGATCGCTGAAGACGGAGAAGAGCAGGATGCTTATATATTGGGCGTTGACGGGCCGGTCAAAGAATTCACCGGCGAAGTGATCGGCATCGTTTACAGGGATGACGATGTGGAGACAAAACTTGTTGTAGCGCCTCAGAACAGCAGCTTTACATCTGATGAGATCATGAGCCAGATCAACTTCACCGAGAAGTACTACAAATCCCATCTCGTCGTTACAGACAGCGCGAAATCTAAAAAAAGCCTTATAACATAACGCTTGGCCCGTAGTGTATAATGCGTGCCGAACAATCTCCTATAAGGGTAAGGTATAGAGGTATACAGATGAGATTTTTGAGGACCGCTCGTAATTATTTTTTCTACAGCGGCATCGAGAAAGACGAATATAACGCAGTAAAGAAGGACGCTTATATCTCGAATTATAAGGTCTGGAGGCTTCTGCACGTTTTGATGGTCGTGGCATTCGCGTTCCTGTATGTAGGTTCGCTTATGAATGACATGCTGGAGTTAAACAAGATATTCTACTTGGCCGCTCTCGTATATTCGGTTATCGCAAGCGTTCTTTTCTTCATTCTGAAAAAGGACTCTCTGGCGGCGCAGCTGCTTATTTATCTGTCGATGTCGCTGCTGTTTCTTTTCGCATGCCTGATCACGCAGAATAAGCCCGAGATCCCTGCGACGACGTTTATCGCGCTGCTTTTGATCGCGCCGATGTTCATGATAGACAAGCCGTTCTTCATGACTTTCGAGCTGGCCGCAGCATCGACGGTGTTCCTGATCTGGATGTACAACGTGAAGCCCTACGATATCTGGCAGATGGACCTCATCAATGTCATTATCTTCACGATCGTGGGCATCATCCTCAACATCATTGCAAATTCCATAAGGATCAAGGAGTTTACACTGACGAGGAAGATTGCTATCCAGAAGGACACGGACTCGCTGACCGGCCTGATGAATAAAGGCGCGCTGATCCGTGAGATCCAGGCTGTTCTGGACAATGCGTCAACTGACAAGGGCATCCTTTTTGTGATGGACGTCGACCGCTTCAAGCATATAAACGACACTTACGGCCATGATGTCGGCGACAACGTCATCGTGCAGCTGGGAAATCTGCTTGGCCAGAAGTTCGTCAAAGATGAGATCGCCGGACGCTTCGGCGGCGATGAGTTCATTGTCTTCGTCGAAAATACTGACGATCCGGAGTTTGCCCGCGGCATTGCAGAGGCGATCACTTCGGGTGCGTCCGAGAAGATCAAGTATAACGGCCAGGATAGTGAGGTCCGCGTAAGCATCGGCATCGCCATCTACCATGGCGTCGAAAAGTCTTACTCCGAGCTGTTCAAGAAAGCCGACACGGCCCTTTACAGGGCGAAGGCGGATACCAATAACAGGTATTGCTTCTACGAGTAAGAAAATTAATTAGCAGGTCCAGGCGGCGTCTCTAAAAGAGGCGCCGTTTTTTATGGGCTCAAAAAGCGAAGCTGATCATTAACTTCCAATTGCGTCTGATTTCATATATCTATAAAATGCTTATATAGTGTTTTAAATCCCATGACGCGCGAGGTGGTAATGATGTTCAGACGGATCCGTGAATGGTTTAGTATCAGACTGGCAAAGAATCCGGGGCAGATCGTTTTGCTGTCGATACTTTTGTTTAATATCGCTTTCTTCTTTCTGTCGGCATTCATCATCAGCAAGATGTCCTTGAGCGGGACTGAAGAACTGGGATTTCTGGAATCAGCCTTCTATACGATAAGCATGATCCTTGATGCGGGCTGCATCTCGTATGTTGTTGCGGATATTGGTCCGCAGAACGCGGCGATCGCCCTGGTCTGCCTGATAATCGTGATCATCGGCATGATCTCTTTCACGGGCGCTGTTATCGGTTACATCACCAACTACATCTCAAGCTTCATCGAAGCATCCAATGCAGGCAATCACAAGCTCCTGATGTCAGGACATTTCGTTATCCTCAACTGGAATTCGAGGGCATTGGAGATCGTAAATGACCTGCTCTACAGCGATAATGCCAAGAAGGTCGTCGTGCTGGTCGGATCAGGTAAAGCTGATATCGAGAAGCAGATCGACGAGCGTCTTCACGAGACCGTAAAACGCGAAAATAACAAGATCGAAGAAGACGCCCACGGGAAGTCTTTCTTCGCGCGCAAACTGTATTGTGCGAAGCACAAGTTCAAGAACAACCTGACGATCGTTGTAAGAGAAGGCGACGTGTTCTCTTCAAAGCAGCTTTTCGATATCTCGCTGCATCACGCATCTTCGATCGTCATTTTAGGCGAAGAGATCAACAATTCCGTCTGCAAATATGCAGTAAATGAGCGTGCGGAGAAATACGACAACGGCAATTCTCTCACGATCAAGACATTGATGCAGGTATCGGATATTACGTCCGCTTCGTATTCGGAGGACAACCAGAGGATCATCGTGGAGATCACTGATGAATGGACATGGAATCTTGTCCAGAAGATCATCAGGAGCAAGCAGGTCGACGGCAAGTGCAATATCGTTCCCGTAAGGGTCAACCAGATCCTCGGCAAGATGATGGCGCAGTTCTCTCTGATGCCGGAACTCAATTCCATCTACAACGAACTGCTCTCCAATAAAGGAGCTTCGTTCTACACATCGCGCTGCGAGGAAAGCGACGAACTGTCCTATATCAGGGCTTCTCTCGACACCAACCGCAACGTCATCCCGCTCACCGTCCAGTCAGAGAAGGATAAGAATTACTGTTATTACATGGCCCTGAATGAGAAGGACTTGGAGAAGATCACGGCCGACAAATTCAGCGGCATTCCGGTAAGGCTCAATAAGAATTTCTGGCTTGAGAAAAAGAAGATCATCATCCTCGGCCACAACAGCAAGTGCCATGAGATCATGGACGGATTCAAGTCATTCCTGTCCGAATGGAACTACAAGGATTCTGACGATCTGCTCCTGAGCATCGTTGTCATCGATGACGAGAAGAGCCTCGAGAAGATGAATTTCTACAAGGAATATCCGTTCGTCATAAAGACTGTTGCAGCAGAGCTTTTTGAGAAAGATCTCATCTGCGATTCCATCAATGAATTCCTCGAAATGAACGACGAAGATGTAAGCGTTCTCATTCTTTCCGACGATCTCGTGCCGGACGACGAAGTCGATGCAGGTATGTTCGCGAACCTCGTTTACGTTCAGGATATCATCAGGGACAAGGTCGAGGCAGATCCCGATTTTGATGTCGGCAGCATCGACGTTATCGCAGAGATCAACGATCCGAAGCACCACGATGTTGTAAGCAGCTACAGCGTTAAGAACGTAGTCATCAGCAACAGGTTTATCAGTAAGATGATCACCCAGATCGGCGAGAAGGATGCGATCTTTGAGTTCTATCAGGACATTCTCGAATACGACGATGACGCGTCAGACGGTTACGACAGCAAGGAGATCTATGTTAAGAAGGCAAAGGATTTCTTTGCCGGGCTCCCTGCTGAATGCACCGCGGATAAGCTTATCAGAGGCGTTTTCGATGCTTCGTGCGATCCTGAGATACCTCTCGAAAAGCAGAACGTCTCAGTACTCTTAGGCGTAGTTAAGCCGGGCGGAGATATCACGCTCTTCAGCGGCGACCAGAAATCCATTGATGTTAAGATAGGCGAGAAGGACAAGGTGATTGTCTTTTCTAACCACTAATACCATTGGTAGAAAATAAAATATCCGATTAGTATTACCAGTCGGTTCAAATACGCTCCTTTATCAGCTATCATTAATGCAACGAAGCTTAAAGGAGCGTTTGCTTTATGGAACTTAAACTGGCTGAGAATATAAAGAGAATGAGGAAAGAGCGTTCGCTTACACAGGAGGCACTTGCAAATGCACTGGGCGTTACTGTAGGCGCGGTATATAAGTGGGAGGCTAACCTCTCATCGCCTGAGATCGGGATGCTCGTGCGCATCGCAGATCTTTTCGACACCTCAGTAGATACACTCCTGGGATACGAGATGGCAGATAAGCGCAAGGGCGCGATCACAGAATATATTTACGGGCTGCTCGCGAAGAAGGACCGCGCTTCGATGGAGGAAGCTGAGAAGGCTCTCATCAGATATCCGAATGACTACAGCGTGATCATGGCAGCGGCAAATACATTTTCTGCGTTCGGTACTGAAGACAGGGATAAGGACATGATCAAGCGATCCATTGCGCTCTATGAGAAGGCGTTATGCATCGTTCCCTTCGACTGTGATCCGCGCTACGGAAGGCTGTCGATAATAGGGAACATTGCGCTTCTGTATTTCCTGATAGATGACAAAGACAAGGCTCTTTCCATGATGACAGAGAATAACGAGGCGGGCGTCTTCAACTCCAGGATCTGCCTGCTGTACGCCATGAAGGGTGATACGGGAGAGGGGTGCTACAACAATCTGATCTCAAGCTTCTCGACACTTAATTTCGAACTTCTGAACGTAGCTATGGGACTTCTCATCTACTACAAGAACACAGGCAATCTGGAAGGAGTTAAGACACTCAGCAGATGGTGCATCGAATTCTCGGACAACACCAGGAAATCCAAAGCCCCCTGCTATTACGACAAGATCATTTGCGCATGCCTTACTGCAGAAAGCTACGCATACTTTAAGGGCGGGGATAAGGAGAAGGCTAGCAAGCTCCTTAGTAAAGCCCTGAAACAGGCAAAATTCTTCGACTCTTCCGAAGAGCAGACGAAGGACATAATCAAACTCTTTGATACCGAACACGATGCAGGCCTGTTCAGCATCATGGGCAGCACCGGCATTGAGACGATCGAGTCGACCATAGAGCTTGTAGGCGACAAAAAATTCACCGCTTTGTGGAATAGCATCAGAAAGTAGGATCTCACATGAAATATAAAAACTTATATGTGGAACTGAAGTCTCAGTTCCATAGGGACAACCATGTCTTTTTTATCCTCTCGGCAGCAGGCGCGCTCCTTTCCGGAATGCTCGGAATGGCGATCTCATGGCTCACCGGAGAACTTGTCGATACCGCATCGGGAAACGGAAGGTGGAGCCTTCAGGAACTCCTCTTGATCAGCCTTTTCACCGCTGTGTTTTTCCTCGGCGCATCGTATCTTACATACTATGCAAAGCCCAGATACATCAGAAGGGCGATGCAGAATTACAAGCAGGCGCTGTTTGCAAAACTCACCGCGAAGAACATCATGTCGTTCCGCTCTGAGAGCACATCGACATACCTCTCGGCACTCACAAACGACTGCACATCGATAGAGACGAATTTCCTCGACAAGGAATTCTGGTTCATCTTCAGAGTGACGTCATTCTTCACGTCGCTCGGCCTGATGATCTGTTATTCGCCTGTCCTGACCCTTATCGCAGTGGCGGTTACGTTCCTGCCGCTTGTGGTATCTCTCGTGTCCGCGAAAAAACTCAGCAAAGCGGAAGTCATCGTATCTGACAGGAACAAGAGCTTTACAGCAACAGTATCAGACTGCTTAAACGGCTTTTCGGTAGTGAAGTCATTCCGCGCGGAAAAGCCTGTCTCAGGGCTCTTCAGCGATGAGAATACCAGGCTCGAGAACTCGAAATACAAGCGCTCAAGGCTTCAGATCCTGATCAGCACATTAGGCCAGTTTGCGGGCATGACCGCCCAGGTCACGGTGTTCCTCGCAGGCGCATATATGGCGCTTTCCGGAAAAGGAATAACCGCCGGCAACGTCATGATGTTCGTAAATCTCATGAACTTCGTTGTAGCGCCCGTTGCTGAGCTCCCCGGCCTTCTTGCAGCGCGCAAAGCATCGCGTGCTCTCATAGACAAGATCGCAAAATCTCTGGAAGAGAGCTCTTTTGCAGGCGGCGAATCGAAGCTTACTACGCTTGAGAAAGGCATCTCATTAAAGAACGTATCCTTCTCTTATGAAGAAGGAAAAGAAGTCCTTCACGATATATCTTTCGACTTCGAAGCAGGCAAATCCTATGCAATAGTAGGCGCTTCCGGAAGCGGTAAATCGACGCTTCTAAATCTCATAATGTCCGGCTGCTGCGGCGCCGAATACAGCGGCGAAGTGCGCTGGGATGACCTTGATCTGAAGGATGCATCTTCGGATTCATTTTTCGAGCAGGTCTCATCGATCGAACAGAATGTTTTTGTATTCAATTCATCGATAAAGGACAACATCACGATGTTCAGCGATTTCCCTGAAGAAGAGGTGGACGAAGCGATAAGAAGGTCCAACTTAAAAGAACTCGTCGAAGAACGCGGCAGCGGCTATCTCTGCGGCGAGAGCGGCAAAGCTCTGTCGGGTGGTGAGAAGCAGAGGATATCGATCGCAAGAAGCCTTCTTAAGAGATCGTCAGTCCTTGTCGCAGACGAGATCACGGCAGCGCTGGATTCCCAGACCGCACACAAAGTCTCTTCGGATATCCTGGATCTTACAGGGCTTACTAGGATCGTTGTTACGCATTCGCTTGAAGAGTGCCTCATGCGCAGATACGATAAGATCCTTGTCATGCGTGACGGCAGGATCGAAGAGCAGGGCACATTTGACGAGCTGATGGCGATGAAGAGATACTTCCACGCACTGTTTATGGTTAAGGTCTAAGTCCGGATTTGATATAATCTGATTGATATTTAAGGGATAGCACGATTGCTGCAGGCAGCCGCAGGAGAACATAGCATGGGATTTATCAGCAATATTGCAGGCGTTGTATCAGATTCAATAAACTCCGAACTTCAGGACCAGTATCTGGAGGCATTCAGAACGGATTCCCTGGGTCAGGATACTCTCGTCAGGCGCGCGAAAAGAATGAATTCCAAGGGGTTCAACCAGGGCAGCAGCGATATTATCTCGGCAGGTTCAAAGGTAATAGTCCCTGAAGGCACTTATGCCCTCATGATCGACAACGGCGAGATAGTCGACTTAGTTGACGCTCCCGGCCTTTATACATGGGATACTTCATCTTCACCATCAGTTCTCTCGGGCGGCGTTAAGGGCGTTCTTGGAGATGCTTTCGACAGGTTCAGATTCGCGGGCGAGATTACGAAAACCCAGCGGATCTACTACGTCAACGCCCTCGAGATAATGAACCAGACGAGCAAGGAATACCTCAATGTCCCTTATCCCGATCCGGTGTACGGCAATCTGTATTTCAAGTTCAGGATAATGTTCTCATTCAGGATAGTTGACCCTATTAAGTTCTTCAGAAAGACCGGCAAAGATACTTCTGTTTACGATTACATGGGCTCTGAATACAGCCCGAAAATGCCTTTCCTCGAAGTGCAGGATCACATGGAGGAGGCGCTGAATCTCTGTGCAACACGTGATAAGATCCCTTTCCCGAAGCTCCTCTCAAACAAGAGCAGTCTGAAAAACGCCGTCAACGAAGCAGTATCAAGGCAGTGGCGTGAGAACCGCGGCATGGTAGTAGAGTCGATCGCGATCGTTGATCTGACACTCGATGAGAGATCCAGACAGCGTGTCGAGCAGTTCGATTCTGCAAAGCTCTTCGCCGACGATCCGGCAGCCCTCAATGCACTGGTTGCATTAGGTCTTACAGAAGCTGCGCAGCTGGCAGCTGCAAATCCTGCAGGCGCCGCACGTGGCTTTGCAGGCCTTGGAATGGCCGGCGCGGTCTCGTCTTATGCAGATCCTGACAGACCTTTGGTCACCGCAAGAGAACTTGCCGAAACTCAGAAGTGGAACGCTCTTGAGACCTGTCCTTTCTGCGGCACACAGCTTCCATCAGGTGCGCCTTCGGAACACTGCCCGGCATGTTATGCGGATTTAAGAACGTATTATTCTGAACGATAAAGATAACAAAACAATAGAATGGGGAGAATAGAATATGGCTGAAGAAATATTGGTGCTGATGGCAGATCTTGATGAAGAATCACAGCGCATTATGGGCGGGTGGTATGGAAAGCTCCACGAGAAAGGCTTTACAGGTGTTCAGACGCCGAACCTTCCGTTCCACATAACCCTTGCCAGCTTCGCACTGGATAAGGAGCAGGAAGTCGTAAAGGAGATGGAAGAACTGGCAAAGCGCTTTTCTGAGATCCCGGTTCACTTAAGCCACATAGGAATGTTTGCGGGAGGCAAGGTCCTTTTCGCCGGTCCTGATATGAATCCTGCTGAACTTCTGAATTTGAGGAAGGCGATCAAGACTGAGAAGCAGGAGAGATTTTCGTGGACTCCGCATTCAACGATCCTGATCGATGACGCTGATAAAATACAAAAAGCGCTGCCGTTCCTCATTGAGGATTTTCAGCCTTTCATGGGCAAGATCACGAGGCTCCACCTGTGTGCTTTCTGGCCGACAAGAGAGGTCGCGGCGATATATCTCAACAATTCTCAGTGACACCTGTTCCAGAAAAAAGCTAATCTTAATGTTTAGTTAATGTTCGGCTATCTTTCCGTTAAGGATAGGCGGGTATCATGTACCCATACCAAACGGGAGGATAATTTGGAATGGATGACACTATCTTAAAGATCAGCAATCTCTCTAAGACCTATGGCGCGAAAACCGTGCTCGACAACGTGTCTTTTGAGATCAAAAAAGGAAGGATCTACGGCTTTATCGGAGAAAACGGAGCTGGCAAAACAACAGCGATCAGGGCGGTCACAGGTTTAAGCCCGATCGATCAGGGAACGATCGAACTCTTCGGAAAAAAGGACAACGCAGGCCTTGTCGAGGCCAGAAGAAAGCTCGGCTGCCTCGTCGAAAAACCTATTCTCGACTTGAACAAAACCGCCAGAGCGAACCTCATGTCTTCGCAGCTTCTCTACGGAAACAACGATCACGACAAGATCGACAAGGTCCTGCAAAGAGTCGGCCTTGGTGATGTAAAGAACAAGAAGGTCGGCAATTTCTCGCTCGGCATGAAGCAGCGCTTAGGCATTGCGCAGTCGCTTATAAATAACCCTGAACTTCTCATATTGGACGAGCCCGTAAACGGCCTTGATCCGATGGGAATGGTGGACGTCAGGGAACTCCTTATCTCATTATGCAGAGACGACGGCATCACGATCGTCATCTCTTCCCACATCCTCGCTGAGCTCTACCAGCTCGCGACCGATTACATAATCATCTCGCACGGCAGGATAATCTCGACATTCTCAAAGTGCGATCTCGATAACCTCTGCACGACTCACATCGTCATGGAGACCGAATGCAATGACACTGCGATCGAGATCCTTGCCGCGAACGGACTTTGCGGTGTCGACAACGACGAAGGTTCGATCATGATTTTCGACAACGTTGATACAAGGGATGTAGCAAAGCTCATGCACGACCACAACGTGCTTGTAACGCATCTGGCAAAGCACGAGAGAACGCTTGAGGAATACTATATTGAACTTTTAGGGAGGGGCGCATAATGGGCAACTTATTAAAGTGGGAAATGAAGCAGACATTTGCTTCCAAAGCATTCTGGATCTTAGGCGGCGCGCTTATCACGCTCCCTGCGCTGATGCTTTTCGCGTCGCTTGCGATCAGCAGCGGCATGACAGGTTTTAACGCATTCCTTGAGGGCCTCAGCAACTACAATGCTTTTGTTATTTTCCTCATCGGTGTTTTCGCCGGCATCCACGTAACAGGCGCTTTTGAAGGACGCAAGATCCAGTCGGCAGTCATGGCAGGCAACAGCAGATTTGCCATCCTCGCTGCGAAGTTCATCTCATATTCAACAGCAGTCGCTTTGTACAGCATCGCATCGATCGCCATCTCCACAGCTGTCGCTTTTGGAATGCAGGGCGTAAACGGCATCGACGGAAGCTTCACAAGAGAGATCATTGCAAGAGCTCTTGTTTACATCGTTGTTGAGATCGCTTATTCGGCAACATGCTTCTTCGCATCAATGCTCGTCAGACACCTGGGCGGCGCGATCGGCCTCAATCTGGGCCTCATGCTGATGTCCAATGTCATCGCGCAGCTCCTCCTCAACTTCGCCTGGGCAGAGAGATTCGTAAGACTCACACCCGTCGGACAGTCAATGATGGTTCTCATGGACATGAGCAACAGCAACATCGCTGTCGCACTCGTAACTTCAGTAGCTGCAGTCGCAGCAGTCCTCGCGCTGTCTTATGTGAAGTTCAGAAGGGAAGAGCTTAAGTAAGATTATTTTTAATGCAGGACGGCGGCCGGCGCGTTTAATTGCCCGGCCGCTTTTTGTGTGTATCTGAAAAGGGGATTTTTTTCGGGGTTTCAGATACAGCCGAATTCAGGGTGGGAACAAAAACTGAAGTGTATAATTATTGCCCTTAAAAATGCCCAATAATTATACAAAAACGGCTTTTTGTATAATTATGACCCCAATTTTTGATCAATAATTATACAGCGGCAGTCGGGCCATAAAGCGACGTGTAATTTTCCTTCAAAAAATCGCGAAAAATTACACAAAAAGCCGATTTTGTGTAATTTTCGAGGATTTTTAAGCCGAAAATTGCACGCCGGCCTCTTGGGTCCTTAAGTCATCATCAAAAAAGATCCGCCTCAACACTGAAGCGGACCCCATTGAAGTTTATGATGTCAATTGCTACAAAGGCATCAAGTGGTAAAGAGTATTATTTTGAAGTTTCTTTACCGGATAGTTTTTATGGCATGCATTAAAGATAGCACGATAAACCTACCAAGTCAATAGGAATTAGAATAAACTGCAGAGATCAGCCTCAGAAATCCTTCGCGTTTACCGTGTAGGCCTTTGAATAATCAGCGTCAAGGCAGATGTCCACCTTGAATTTATCAAGGTTGTAGACGCATGACCATTCGGTGAATCTGACGTTCTTGACCTTGGCGAGGATCTTCATTGCATCTGCTTCAGAGGCAACACGGCTAGATCCGAGGCATTGATCGATAGTAGGGAGCCTGTCGTCAGGATCGCCTTCATCGAAATGCTTGCCGGGTGCGACAACACTGTTGGTGGCGCACGCGCGCTCTGTTACGACCATCTCGTTATCGAGCCACTCGACGACGACGTATTTGCCGGACTTGTCGGTGATGAACAGGTGATATGTGGCGTTAAGATCAGTCTGAATATCGTAGGAACTAAGGAATGCGAGTGCTTCATCGACAGATGCGCAGTTGTCGAGGATGCCTCTGATCGCGCAGAAGATGAGGAGATCGGGATTGCCGTTATCCTGATGCGTCTCGTCGATATCGAGCTCCAAGATTCCGGCGCCGACACCCTTTTCGTTCATGCCATCGACAATAACGTAAGGGGCGATGGCCATATAGAGTTTTCCGAGAGCAGAATCGGGATCAACAGAGAAGGCCTTGCCGACACCGAGGACTGCAAGATCGGCAACGCCGATAGATTCATAGGCGCCCTTGGGATGCGAATGAACGAGGACCGAATCAGTTTCCATATAGTCGAAATTTCTTCCGAACAGATGGTCGCCTTCGGGTGTGTTTGCAGCAAAAGCAGCGCAGCCGAACGCGAAGTTGTCCTCGTTGATATCCACTTTCAAACCATAAAAGTGCCTATCGAGTATCCAGTCGAAAAGGTCGGAAACAGTATGTGCATCTGATTCAAGAAGTCCTTTGGTATCAGTGCATAAGTAGTTTTCCATGGTATAAAGACCGTCAGTGACTTTCTTTACTGACGTCATTGTCCTGATGTGATTAAAGAACATGATGACAGGAATGAGAACGATCAATCCGAAAACGACGGGAAGAACGATCCTCTTTTTGAGCTTGAAAATAAAGCAGATCTCAAGCACCAGAGCGAGCACGAATACGATGATGCCGGCAGGGATGAAAGGCGTCCAGTTAAATGTGCCGATAGATGTTATTTCGATGCAGTAGGGGATAAAGGGATCGGTAAGATAGCCATGGAACTCTTCCAGGGTCATATCACTATCACGTTCAGCAAATATAGGATCGTAGAGCTCATACATCTTATTGAAGACTTCCTGTAATTCTTCATCGCTCACGCTCTTTATTGTGCCTTTAATGGTGATGTGCTGACCATAATTGGAGAAGTAAAGTTCCTTGTCGGCTTCGCTCAAAGAGGAAAGATCGATTATCAAAAACGCACCTTCACCAGTGTTAAAGTTACCGACGAACTGCGCGGCCTTATCGCCCAGATCGATATTTTCATAAGCGACAAGAATATCTGTCTCGATGCTGCGGCCGATATCTGCAGATGTTATGTTCTGTGAGTCAAAGCTTTTGGAGAACAGCCCGAAAAACCAGTTTCCGAGAAAGCCCGCCAGTATAAGCAAAACGCCTATAAACATTACGATTGCAGTGATGATTATCGCTTTTTTGTTTCTTTTCTTCATGTGTCACCCCAAATGCAGTTCTTCTGATTAACAAAGAAAGTTTACTATTATCGAACAAAAAAGTACACGAGTGATGAATTGTACTGAGAGGCCTCGATTGATATATTAAGTTAAAAACAGACGATGGAGGAGCTTCATATGAATACTAACGTCTTTAAGAGAAATGAACTTTTGGCACAGAAGACCATTGCAGGGCTCGAGTCACGCAATATGAAGGGCTACTATGCCGCAAGCAAGGAAGAGGCTCTGAAGATCGCGCTTGATCTGATCCCTGAAGGAAGTTCCATATCGATGGGCGGTGCTATGAGTGTTCATGAGATCGGATTGTCAGATGCTCTTAAAACAGGCAATTATATTTTCATTGACCGTGATGCGTATGAGGACAAGAGACAGGCTATGCTTTTAGCTTACGATGCTGATTTCTTCCTCTCTTCCGCCAATGCCATGACCGATGACGGAATACTCGTAAATATAGACGGCAATGCCAACCGCGTTTCTGCAATCGCACAGGGTCCTAAGCATGTTATTTTCGTCGTCGGAATGAACAAGGTATGTAATGATCTGGATGCTGCAATGAAGCGTGCGAGGAATGTTGCAGCACCTTCTAACGTGCAGCGTTTCGGTCTTAATACGCCCTGTGCGAAAAAAGGCACCTGCTTTGACTGCAAATCCCCGGATACTATCTGCTGCCAGATCCTTATCACACGCTTCTCCAGACACGAAGGAAGAATAAGCGTGATCCTCGTAAACGAAGATCTCGGATTCTAATTGGCATGAATCCTGCAAAGGGCTAACAGAAGCACATGGAACTGGTTTATAAGAACGCAGATATAAGCGATGCGGAAACATTGATAGCCATCTATGATTCCGCCTTCCACGATGATTACATCCGTTACGGCGAGTGTCCTGCTTATGGCAGGTCTAAAGAAGACATGGAACAATCCGTGCGCGATCTGCCGAAGGTGATAGCTTACGATCAGGGAATCCCGGTCGGCGTCATCTCATATAAAGCTGAAGGTCCCGGAAAGTATTACATCGGCTGCCTGGGCGTAATAAAGGAAGCACAGGGCAGGGGCATCGGCACAGCCCTGATGAGATACTTTATGGCTGAGCACCCTGACTGGAATGTGATCACGCTGGTAACTCCCGAAGATAATGAACGCAACATAAGGTTCTACACTGAACGCTTTGGGTTTGATATCGTCGGTGAAGAGGATGACGGGAAGGTAAAAGTTTTCTGGTTCAGACTCAAAAAATAAGATGAGAGAGTTAACCTCTCTCATCCAATACTTTCTGAGTCCTGTCCTGCGCGATCTTAATAACTGAATTCAGGTCTTTCTGTCCCACAAAATACGGCGGCATCTCTTCGATCAGGATTATGTTGATCGATGCGTCAGCCGAATCGAAATGAGAGCAGCTCAAGATTATTTTTTCGAGATAATCAAGATCGTCAGCGGTGAACTTGATTCTGTTCTTGATCGGCTCAAATGTCCTGTGATTGATTCCGAATTCCTGATTTGCCCTTGGACCGTTGCAGTAATCGAGAACGAGGCTCTCATTCTTTTTATAGACCTCGCGGCTTACGGTGAAATGGTCTGATACAGCCAATCTGGTCTGTGTCTCTTCAGAGAGGAGAAGCTTTGCAAATTCAGCACATGCTTCAATATTTACAGCCTGGGCAGATACTGCCACAGAGAGGCAGGTGGTGAGCATGGGGCCTCTGCCGTCAGAAGAAGGAATTCCCAGGATTGCCCTGGAACCATTCATTTCATTTACTGCGGAAAGATACATGATGATCGAAGCATATTTTTCAAGACGAGCTGTACCGTCATTCTGAAAGCGTTTCTCTAAAGACATCTCATCAGAATCCATCGTAGGTGCTTTCTCATGGACATTATTCCTGACGAATTCAGCCAGCTCGGCAAATTCCGGCCCGGAGAAATCAACCTTGCCGCCGGAGATGAATTTGTCGCTCATGGCATTGAAAAGCGTCGCGAAATAAAAAGCCTGCCCCGCCTGGTCCAGATCGTATCCGTTTAAAGGGCCATAGAGGAATTCTTCATATTCTTTTGTTGTAAATCCAAGACCTGAAGCGCCGGCATACTGTTCATCGGTGTGGATGCCTTTGATTCCGAATGATACCGGCAGCTGGTATAACTTGCCGTCTGACTTTGCCGCTTCGATTACATTCGTAAAGTATTTTTCTGAATCCAGTTCACCCAGATACTTGCTCAAGTCTGCGAGATTATTCGAATTATTAAGCCGCCCCATATCATCGGTGAAGACAAGGATATCAGGACCTGTGCCGTTCATGATGTCCATTGCGAGCTTGTCGTTTAAGGACATATTGTTCTGAAGATCTAAGCTCTCGAAATCATCCTCACTGTCAGTGGGCTGGAAAGTATATACCGAATCAGACATGTAACGTCCTGTAACTTCGATGAAGTAATCCTTGTTCGTTTCATTAAACCTGATAATTGCTTCGGCAACCGTCTGATCAACATATCCGTTGGTTGCGTACAGCTCGAGAACAGTCTTGCCTGCGTTGGGATTTACAGAAGCCTTCTTGATATCGTAAATACTGAAGCCCGCACTTGAGGATTCATCCAAATAATACGGACTATGGCTGTAAGGTCCGTCGATAAGCACTATGTTATTGTCAGAGCAGTCGACCACTTCTGTGGAACCGAGAAGTTCCTTGTTGACGGGGCATGCATTGTAACTGAAGAAATCTTCGATCTTCTTATTCTTCATGTCGATCTTCGAGATGCCGACTGAAGTAGTGAAATATGCAGTTCCGTCTTTACTGCCAAACACGTTTTTGATGCTTTTGAAATCGATCCAGTCATAATCTTTACCATCGACTTCAACTGCTTTTGCAGTCTTTACATCAACCTCGAAAAAAGCAGGGACATTATCAGCAGTTTGTGTAAAAGGAACCAGAAGCTTATCCTCATCCAGAGGAAGGATAATGGAGGTTGAATTGAGATCTTTGCGCTCCTTCTTGATCTTAACATTGCATTCTTTTCCCTGGGGTGAATATATATCGAGTGAGAAATAGGTTTCGTTTGTGGCAGGTTCGAAAGCATTTTCCGCAAGAATCGTATATTTACCGGACTGAATGCGTGTTTTTGAACCAAATCCTGCGTAAGAACTGCCAAGATCACGCTCATCGAGTTTCTTGCCTGTCAGGACATCATTATCTATTTCAGACACGCTGCTTCCGCTTTCAGTCTCCTTATAAACCGTCGAAGTGATCATGCCGTTAATGTACTCGACATCCATAATGTATCCGTTGCCGGAAATATATTGATTCAGATTAATGGTATTGATCGTCTCTCCCGTGTTCCTGTCAATTACAGTTGCAAGAAAATACCTGTAATCGCTGTTGGTATATTCCCGGTTATTGTCCGGAAGAAGATAGGAACCCTGTGAGAAGACTACGATATACTTGTCGTCTGTGCCGGCCAGTTTCCGCGTAGAATAATCAATTTCTTTCCCGTTTGTATCAAGGTCAGGTTTGATGTTATAAATTTTCGCATCGAACCAGGGATCTTCAGGAGCGATCTTTCTGGCCGCTTTCCCGGAAGATCTCTTTCCGCAGGATGCTATTGATAACAGCATCGCCGGCAGTAAAACCAGCGATACTGTTTTGCTGAATAATGTTCGTCTCATTTATTAAATGTTTCCCACTGTTTGTTTACAGAATTCAAGTATTCATCGATACCGTCTGATTTGAGTTTTGCTGAGTATTCCTTGACGGCACTGTCTA
>JAEFBC010000156.1 GCA_016292155.1 Saccharofermentans sp.
GATGAGCAGGTCAGCCTTGTGGCTGATGGCGGTAAGTACGCGGAGTTTTGCGTGCATGCCGGTGGAATAATCCTTCAATTTTTTATCGAGGGCGAGCCCTTGCGCAGCACAGCTCTTTCTGAAAAAATCCTCATCAAACGTAGGATACATTTTCTTTAAAATGCATATAACGTCCTTTAGATCAAGATAACGGCTAAATCCGGAATCGGACAACGCAACACCTATCCCGGCTTTATCCGCGCCGCTTAAAGCAGTTGACTCTATGCCGTTTATAGATACATGTCCTTCGTCAGGTCTTATAAGACCAAGTATTGCTTTGATTATCGTGGTCTTACCGGCTCCATTCTTTCCGATAATGCCTGTAACAGTACCATTCGGTATTTCCATAGAGACATTAAGACGGAAACCGCCGTAATTCTTTACTAGATTATCAATTTTGACCATTATTAGTCCTCCAATATGATCCTTACGATCTCAATGATCTCGTCTTTGGTTAAACCTATTGAGCCCGCCTTCTGAATGGCGGCTGCGAAGTCATCTTCGACAGTCTTTTTCCGGGCTTCCAGAGCAAGCTGTTTGTCAGTCGCAGCAACGTAAGTTCCTTTCCCGTGTACAGTAACGACAAAGCCTTCTTCTTCCAGCCTGTCATATGCTTTCTTTACAGTAAGAGCGCTTATCCGCAGTTCGGCAGATAGTGATCTTACAGACGGAAGGATCTCGTTCTCTGCAAGACTGCCGCTTATGATCTCATTCTTTATCTGATCAATAAGCTGTTCATATATAGGTACCATTGAGGCGTTGTTTAAAATGATGCGCATATTTCCAACCTCCGCAAACAGCATATAACAGTATATAACTGTTGTCAACTGTTATATGCTGTTTATTCGCGAAAATTTTCAGACTTTCAAAAAAGTTCCAAACTCATTAGAATAAACATGACAAACAGTTGTCGTGTTTATTTTGTTAAGATCATTTCGGAGCGGAAAACATATGAAGATAGACAGGCTTATCGGAATATTGTCAGTATTGCTGCAAGAGGAACAAGTTACGGCGCCGGAACTTGCAGAGAGATTTGAGGTATCAAGGAGGACTATAAACCGTGACATAGATGATCTTTTATATGCCGGCATCCCGATAAGAACTTCTCAGGGTGTTGGCGGCGGAATCAGTATCGCGGAAGGCTATAAAGTAGACAGGACCATCCTGACGTCAAAAGACATGCAGATGATCCTTGCGGGATTAAGGAGCCTCGACAGCGTCAGCGGAAGCAGTTATTACGGCCAGCTGATGGAGAAGATCCAGGCGGGATCTTCAGAGTTCATCAGCGGAAGGGATTCTATCCTTATCGACCTGTCATCCTGGTATAAAGAAACACTTGCACCTAAGATATCTACCATACAGGATGCGATAGAGAACAGGCATTTGCTTGAGTTCTACTATTACGCACCGTCAGGCGAGAGCAAACGTACAATCGAACCTTACTACATTGTCTTCAAATGGACGAACTGGTATGTATACGGATGGTGCAGAAAACGCAAGGATTACAGGCTGTTTAAGCTTAACCGAATGGATAAGGTCAAGGAGACAGATAAAGATTTTTCCTGCAGGAATGCACCGGTACCGGATCTCAGTTCTGAATTGAAATTTCCGCGGAATATAATCCTTAAAGCATTATTTGAGCCGGATATGAAGTGGAGACTTGTCGAGGAATTCGGCCCCGGCTGCTATGAAGAACAGGAAGACGGCAGGCTTCTTCTGATAAGAGATTATGCCGATATGGACAATCTTACGATGTGGATGCTTACCTTCGGCGATAAAGTGGAAGTCCTTGAACCAAAGGTGCTCCGGGACAATTTAAAAACAATGGCAGAATCAATGATAAAGATGTATGGAGGATACGAAAATGGCAGAAATTGAAAGATACGATATAAGTGAACAGTGGGCTCATTCAGGGCTCATCAAAGCTGGTGACTTTTGTTTTATCGGTTACTGTGTCGGCAATATCGGAGGAACCATCGAAGAGCAGATCAACGGTGCTTTCGACTATATGGAGGAAAGGCTTGCAATGGCCGGTCTTACACTTGAATCGGTTGTGCAGATGGATTGTCTGTTCAGAGATGTGTGGAATATTCCTGTTATGGAGAAGATCATCAAGGAAAGATTCAACGGTAAATATCCCGTGCGCAAGTCCATCCAGACAGAGTTCGCACACGTGGGCGGCAAAGACGGACTTCTGTTCCAGGCAGATGCAGTAGCTTACTGCGGCAAATAAGATCCGGAGACAGCAAAAAATGAAATACGAATGGATAGATGAGTATCTGCTTAATAAGCCCGGCGTAACGAGGGACCTCCAGCCGGAATGGAACTGGATACGCTACCAGATCGGTGGAAAGATGTTCGCCGCAATATGCAGCGATGACGAAAACAAACCAGTTTACATCACCTTGAAGCTCGAACCGCTTGAAGGCGAGTTCTGGCGCAAGCAGTATGAGGATATAATCCCGGGTTACTATATGAATAAAGTTCATTGGAACTCGGTAAAAGCAGATGGCAGCGTTCCTGATGATGTTCTCAAAGACTTGCTGAATAAAGCATACGGAATAGTGCTGGGGAGCTTCAGTAAGAAAAAGCAGAAGGAGATTTTGGGTAATGAGTGATCTTATAAGCTGCTGCGGTTCTGACTGCGGCACATGCTACTGTTACGGTAAAATGTGTGAAGGCTGCAACGCTTTGTGCGGAAAGGTTTTTCACGCGCCGGAAGGAAAAGAATGCCCGATCTATTATTGCTCCAGGATCGAAAACGGATTTAAGTCATGCGGTGAATGCAGTAAGCTTCCGTGCGATCTTATACTTGGAACCAGGGATCCCAATATGTCAGAAGAAGAATTCATGAAGAGTGTGGATGAACGCGTAAAAAGACTCAGGGGCTGACAGTTCAGCCCCTGAGCTTTAATTTGCTTGTTTTTGAAGTTTAACCGCGTTCGCTGTAATAGGTTTTCGCGCGGCTGTTGATGATCTCAATTACCTCATCAAGATTCTTATCGCCGGCGAAGTAAGCCTGAACCTCTTCTCTCATAATGATCATGACGGAAGAATCGGTTATGTTTTTCCTGTCTGCGGAATAAACTATATTGCGGTAGGTGTCGATCAAAGATTCATCCGGCGCAACAAGTCCGAGTCTGCTTCTCTCACTTTCATTCCACGTTTCATAGTAGCCCTTGTAATCTTCAAGTCCGAATTTGCATGTAGCTTCAAAGGCTGATTCTGTAACGGGAATGCCGCCTGAGACAGTCGAGAGCACAGTGTCGGACAGGAGATATTCGATGAACTGCCAGCATCCGTCCTTGTTTGCGCTCTTGGCAGCAATTGCAGCTGAGCACTTGATGTTTGCGACAGGACCGCTGCCGTCAGATGACGGTGTTCCGACAAAAGTATTTCCCTGAACGATCGTGGTGGAGAAGACCATGCCCATGAAATCACTTATTGTCCTGTATCCGCCCTTGAGTTTATCGAGTGCGGCGTATGCTTTTTCCTGATCCACGGGATCGAAAACACAGGTGTTAGCATATTTGCATGCTTCTTTGAATGCATCGTTATTGAAGTCGACCTTGCCTCCGTTGATGAAAAGTCCCGGTTGGGTCCTGATGACTGCTGTAAGGAAATCGAGCTTGGTCATCATCATAGGATCCGTTCCGTTGCAGGGACCGTTTACGAATTCGGCGTACTGTTCAAAAGTGAAGCCTTTCTGGCCCGGCTTAACAGCATCAGGAGTGACTTCAAGGCCTGAGACCGTAAAGGTCAGAGGTATCTGGTAAAGCTTGCCGTCTGTTTTCGAGATCTGCTCGATATTACCAACGAGTTTGACATTGGAGTTAGCAAGGTAGGAACTCATATCGACAAGATATTCGTCATTGTAGAGCTGGTTATAGGATGCGCCGTTAAGAATGATGTCAGGTCCTTCACCTGCAAGAAGATCTACGATGAGACGGTTGCTCATTGTGCTTTCCGCACCAAGATAGAAGTCGTTGAGCGCAGGATCGAACTCGTTCTGCAGCTTGCCGGCAACCTCCATCTCGATATTCTTGTCTGCTTCAGCAGCCACTGCTTTCGAAGAGATGACTCCGTAATCCTTGGCATTATAATCGTTGATTACCTTAAGGAAATAGTCTTTGTTTGTCTCATTGAAATCGCAGACCGCCTTGGCAATTGCAGGATCCATATCGTCGAGGCTGGCTAATGTGATTATCTTTTTGCCGACATTCGGATTGGTATCGCATTTACTGAGCTTCATGAGCACACTGTCGTAGCGGACACTGTGATCCTGCATAACGACCATGTTCGTTCCATACAAAATGATGCTGTCATCTGTAATATTCAGGACCTCAAGATCATTGATAAGGCTTCTGTCGATATTGCACCAATCAAAGGAGAATACCTGCTTTGAGGTTTTCGCTGCCGTATCGATCTTTGTGATGCCTTCATCGCTTAATGAAAGGCATCCTGAGGAAGGCGTGTAGACTATGTTCTCGAGATTTACATCTTTAAGATAAGCCATATCTTCCTTATATGCAGATACAGTGCTGTCGGAGAAGTTGAGCTCGACCCAGTATTCCTCGCTCTCGCCATAAGTCTTAAGCTTTGCCATGGCATGATCGTTGTCGGTCATTATTGGATCACAGATGTCATAAGCGCTTACAGTAGGGTAGAAAGAAGATGCTTCGGTGATGTGAGCTTTTCCCGCTTTGTCATAAAGCGCGATCGCAACAGTGCATGATTCGCCTTTGACCAGGGTTCCGACATCGTAATTGATTCCGTTATCCATATGGCGCGGAATGCCGAAAGCTTCTGAATCGCTGTATTTCTCATAGATAACATCTTTGTATTCGGATGTTTTAACGGATATCTCGTAGCTTGACGGATCGATGTTTACGGTCCAGTTCTCGTAACTGCCCATCGACAGATAATCGCCACAGAGAACTATCTTTTCATCAGTTGAGTATCCCCAATTGGTATAGAAATATCCGCAGGAAAGTTCATTGTGTCCTTTCCTGTAAAGTTCGTCATTAAGCTCGATCTGCTTAACCGGAACGAGATTGGCATCACATATGATCAGTTTTGTATCGTGGTATTCATTCGAAAATTCATCTCCCGGTTTAGCGTTATCGGGTTCAGGATAATCGATGTTTTTTACAAAGACATAATTGCCGTTGCTCTGGCCCGCATAGACAAGCAGGGAGTTATTTCCTTCCTGTGCTACGATGTCAGAGTATTCAACTTTGAACCATGGAGTGTCATCAGAATAGATTCCGGATTTTGCCTTTTTGGATGTGCAGCTGCAAAGGGTAAACATTGAAAACAGTACGGCTGCAGCTTCGGCGGTGGCTACTAATTTCTTGTATCTCATACAATACCTGCCTGTTTAAATCTTCGAGAATTATATAGCAATACCGTCATCTATAAGCCTTTAAATCGTGGCAATACTGCGAAAAACCGAAGTTTGACCGAAATCATTAATTTATATTGCTTTATAATTTGCTTATGAAACTTATAAAGAGAGTATTTTCGCTGGTTCTGTGTTTTGTTATCGCCGCCGTCTCCGTGACGGGGTGTTCCAGTGTTGTTACTAAAGAATCCACGACCGTAACGACAACTGCTGCTCCGACGACAGTGCCTGAAACATCAGAAACTACTGAGCAGACAACAACAGCTGGTCCCTGGTTTACCGTTCAGCCTAAGGTTTATTCGTCTTTCCACGAACGCGTATTCGGCAAGCAAATGTGTGATGCCTGGTACAGCCTTGTGGATGCTGTAATGGCAGGTGAGGACTCATTCAGCTGCCCGAACGGACACATTTATCTCTGGACGATGGCTGAATTCCCGAAGGTCTGTTTTCCCGTTATAGGAGAGATAGTTAAACCCAAAGATCATTATGACCTCGCAAGCATAAACGGAACGGCTGAATTTGATTACAAGGTCTCCAAAGAAGAGGCTGCAAAGAAGATCGCTGAATTTGAAGAACTGGCTGAGGATATAATCAACGAGGTAATCAGGCCTGAGTATACTGATTTTGAGAAGGCTCTGGCTCTGTACAGCTATTTTACGCACACATACACATATGATTACGATACATTCAGAAAGGTCGAGAGCAACGAGGCTGTAAACTATACTTCCTCATACCGCCTCCTGACCACTAAGACCGGCATCTGCTGTGAGATTGCCGAAGCATATTCTTATCTGCTTTTGCAGGTTGGAGTAGATGCGGCCACAGTCATAAACGCCAAACATGAATGGTCGATCATAAAACTGAATGATAAGTACTATCACATTGATCCGACGTTCGGTCTGTCTGACTGGGACAATCTGAGCTATTTCCTGATGAATGATGAGCAGCGCATATACACGGATCTGTATAATGACAAGACTTTCCAGTACGTTGCTTATTATGATCCGGAGGTGCCGCCTGATTTCTCCGCAAGTGATGATACGTATAAAGTTCTTTGGGATTATCACATGACGTATTTTGATCCTACAGAGAAGAAGATTGAATGCTGGAGATATAAGGAAGACGGGACGGAGAACTATACATACGATTACAGCGGACACTAGTATAACAGGTGATGATCTTGGAGGCCTGACTATGAGAAACGTATTGATGAAGATAGGAAGATTCGCATATTTATTGCCTTATCCGGTCCTTTTGGTTGTTTGCCTTGTCTTTGAACATGAAGATCTTGCCTTAACGCTCTTGCTTATATTTTTAGCTCCATGGGCCATTGAATCGTTTCTGGTCTTTCTGATTCCTGTATGCTGGATAATCTCTATCGCATGCTTTATCCTGTGCGGCATTCAGGCAAGGAAGAACAAGAGCAGGAAAGAGAAGGCTCAGAATACTGTTTGTGGTATCATATCAGGCATATGGGCGGTGATCCGCATCGCAATGGTGGTTTGGTTCTTTTTGAATATAAC
>JAEFBC010000157.1 GCA_016292155.1 Saccharofermentans sp.
ACGGTCAAGGAAGGCCAGGTAGCTTATTTTGTTAACGGCAAAGAGCTCCTCTTAAGGGCCGGAGACACGATCGTCGTTAATTCCAACCAGATCCACTACAACATGACAGTTAACGGAGAGGTCGCAAAATACGTCATCTGCGTGCTTCATCCGAATATTCTCGCGAATTCGATCGCTGTGGAGATGCAGGCGATAAGGCCGATCACGGAGAACCAGGATCTTCCTTACTTAAGATTCCGTTATATAAACGAGCGCACCGATTCTATCAGGAATCTCGTTTTGGGACTGCCTGATATCAGGCACGACCCCTTTGCGGTCACGAAGCAGTTCTACCAGATATGGGACATCATAAGAAAGCAGGCTGAGACTCTGGGCGCCACGGAAGAAGTCGTGTCTGATCCGAGGATGCAGTCCTTCAAGTCCATGATGCACTTCATAGCAAACAACTATCAGAAGCAGGTCGCGTTAGCGGATATTGCCGCCAGCGGCAGCGTCAGCAAGTCTCTCTGCAACACATTGTTCCACCAGTATGTAGGTGAATCCCCCATCAATTACCTGATGCACTTAAGGTGCCGCAAAGTGGCTGAATTACTGCGTTCTGGCAAGATCCCCATGACAGAGATCGCAGCCAGGACAGGCTTTGGCGGAGTAAGCTACATGTCTGAGACCTTCCGCAAATTCTTTGAAAAATCGCCCAGGGAATACAGAAAAGACTGGGAGAACCGTTAAAAGTTTCTTTACAGTTTGTATTTCTTATAGTTACGCTGGTAACAATTTAGTGCAGGTTTTCGCGATTTTGAATTGCTACAATGTCAGTATCATCAAGAACTATCGGCAAGGGTGAGTACTTATGGCAAGACACACTGAAGATAACAGAGTCGATAAGACCCTGCGGATGCTCTCCCTCAACAGGGAGGCGCCTAAGAGCGCGTTTGTCCTGCTTCTGGTGCTCTTTGCCATCTCCATTTTCTTAACGTCAAGGATAGCGACTTCAGAAGATACCACATACCTGTTCGGCATACCTTTCGCGAACAAATCCTTTGCGGGAATCTTCTCCATGATGGGCAACATCTGCCTTATCTGCCTCGCGATGCTGTTCCGCAAGACCGGATACTTCACCGCGCTTGCGCTGCTCGCACTGCAGTTCCCTCTGATGTACGTGAACATCATCGTGCGCAAGAACTACACGAACATTCCTGGCCTTTTTAACAACATCCTGATCCTCATCGCAATCACATTCATTTTCTTCGGCAACCGCAGGATCCAGGATTACCAGAATCACATACGCGAGCAGGCTGTTACAGACAGGCTCACAGGGCTTCCCAACCGCTTCGCATGCAACGAGCTTATGCAGGATCTCCTGTGGCGTACAGAGCGCTTTGCGGTCGTCTCAGCGGACCTCAATAACTTCAAGAGCATCAATGACACGATGGGCCACGACACGGGTGACAACGTGCTTAAGGAGATCGCCAAGAGGTGGAAAGCTCTGGCCAACTCGCTCACAACAGGCACCATAGACTTTGTAGCAAGGATCACCGGCGACGAGTTCTTTCTCATCCTCACCGGTTACGATTCCGAAGAGGATGTCCTTAATACTATCGAAGCCTATAAGGAGGAGCTCGAAAAGAAGATCACCATAGATGACTGCGATTACTACATGACTGCGTGCTTCGGCTACTCCATGTGCCCTGAAGACAGCGATGTCATCGACAATCTCTTTTCATTCTCAGACGCTGCGCTTCACGAAGTAAAAAAGAACGGCAGCGGCAGCAGGATCTTAAGATTCACGATGGATGTCTTAAACTCAGAGAACGCACTGGAGATCGAGAGGAAGATCCGCTCCGCATTAACCAACGGCAAGATCTTCTATCACCTCCAGCCCCAGTATGACATGGATCACAAGCTCAGAGGCTTTGAGGCCCTGGCCAGGATGAAGGATGAGAACGGCTCATTAATAAGCCCCATGGATTTCATTCCGGTCGCTGAGAAGACAGGCCTCGTCGACCGTATCGACATGCATGTTTTCGAGCTTGCCGTACAGTTCCTCGATAACGTCATTAACGAGACCGGCGCTGATATCACATTAAGCGCCAACGTCTCCGTAAGACACCTCATGAAGAATAACTTCACTGAAGATCTCAAGAAGGTTCTTGATAAGTACAATGTCTCGCCCGAGCGCATCGAGATCGAGATCACCGAATCCATCATGATCGATTCCGCCGAGAAAGCCCTGCAGCGCATCGACGAATTAAAGCAGCTGGGCATGAAGGTCGCGATCGACGATTTTGGTACCGGATATTCATCTTTGAGCTACCTCAACAACTTCCCCACCGATATGCTCAAGATCGACAAATCCTTCATCGACAACATGAACCTGAATGAATCCTCTAAACAGTATGTAGCCATGATCATCTCAATCGGCCACACGCTTGATCTCAAGGTCATCTCGGAAGGCGTCGAATCCGCAGATCAGGTCAAAGTCTTAAAGGACATAGGCTGCGATTACATCCAGGGTTATGTCTGGGGCAAACCGATGCTCCCTGAAGAGGCATTTGAACTTGTAGGTTCTTGCAAGTAAAACATAGAGTATTTAACACACACACTTTGAAAAGGATCCGGAATGAAGTGAACCCCATACGTCTGTTAACTTCAGGGGTTCACTTCATATTTGCCCCGCCTTTTTATTATCTGTTCGAAAATCTTTACGACAGCTTGCGCTTTACAACAGCCTCAGTAACGCCCGTCATAACGAGCTCACCGTTCTGATTGTTGATATACATCGTCACTTCAACGAGACCGTTTTTCTCGTTGCGCTTAACAAGCTTTGTGATCTCGGCACTTGCGGTCAGGACGTCATCAGCGAAGACCGGCTTTACCCATTCGATCTTGGTCGATTTGCCCGCCAGGAGTTCATCCCCGAAGAAATCCACTTCGAGATATTTTGCCCACACAGTAACGAAAGACATAACACCTGGTGCAATGAGCTTTCCAAACGGTGTTTTCTTCGCATATTCCTCATCGGTATGGAGCGGAATATTATCGTACTCTCTGGCAAATGCCAGCATCTTTTCTTTCTCGATAATGGCAGGCTTCGTGTTGACCGTCATGCCAAGTTCAAGTTCATCAAAATACATGTGGTACCTCTGCTTTATGACTTTCCGCATATTGTACCGCTTTTTGATGAAGCTGGCAGACAAAATTATAATTGGTATTTTTCAATTGTTTCTTTTCTTAGCGCCTTTAATTCATCTGCACTTTTTTCTGACGAAAGAAAATAATCCAATTCCGACACAGTTGAGTAACGGCATTCGTATACTTCAGGATCTTCACTCTCACTTTGTGCCCACCCGATCTTCTCATGATCGTAAGAGAATGCAGGCATCAGCAAATAGTCATCTGACTTGATAAACAGTCGTGTATTATCAAAAGTTTCTATTTCACTATCCAAAAAAAGCAAATAAGTCTCACCAACTGCCAACTTATTTGCAAACCCCATATTAATATAGGCGGTGTCTGATACAGCCGAATCCTCATTCCAAAAGATCTCTTGGGAAAAAACAATATCTATTGTGTCTCCAACACTTAGAGAATCTCCTTTGAATACTTTCACGATTTCAATGCTCTGTGTCGTACAACTCGGTAAAAACCGGAAATCACCTGCAATCCTGGCAGCAACTATATATTTGCTGTCATCTAATGTGTTTCTCATCAGATCTATCTGACTTTCACACATCTCTTCCGGCAATAAACCGACTGTAAACCTTTCCATCGGATTACTCTCTTCATTAAAATCGGCATATGAAGCCTTGCTGTAAAGGCCGAATATCAAACAGGCACAGCATAATAAAATTGCAGGTACAGCATATAAGCACAATTTCTTCATGAGATCATTCTTCCTTAATGAACTGGCCATTCGAGACTCTGTATTTTTCATCCGCCAGCAAATCGATATCCTCATGATTATGGCTGGCAATCAGTATTATTGAATCCTTCTTTCTCTCAAGAAGAATATCTCTTACCATCTGAACTCCACTGTCATCCATAGCATTAGTCGGCTCATCAAGCATCAGTATTTTCTGATCCTCGAAAATGGCCTGAGCAAAAACCAGACGCTGCTTCATTCCTAATGAGTACTTTCTAAATGGTTTCTTATCATCAGGATCCAATCCGACTGTTCTTATATATTCACGGATAGTATCATCTGCTGCCTTTTTTCTTATAGAAGAAAGTCTCTTCAGATTATCGAAACCTGAAAGCTGCGGATACAGGCCGGCATTCTCGATCATTATTCCAAACTCCGGTAAGACATCAAAGTCCTTATGTAAAACCTTTCCATCTAAAGAAACCGTTCCTGAATCTATCGACATGAGACCGGACAACGCTCTGAACAGCATGGTTTTACCTGAACCATTGCGGCCCACAAAACCATATATCATTCCGCTGCGAAGCTTCAGGCTTACATCATTGAGGATGATCTTTTTATCTATAGTCTTATTAACATTTTCAGCTATAAATTCCATTAAACGTCTCCTTCGTAGATGCTTTTGGTAAACTGTGTTTTCTTAACAGCTCCAACAATCAAGAGAGAAATAATTACCGCGGGTATCAGAAAATACAAAAGGCTGAATGACAATTTCCAAATATCCAAATCAGGCTCTACCATCAGCCTGCTGATCAAATTGAAATCCATAATAATGCTCTCATCGATCTTAAGGTTTACAGATAATAGATACATGGCGAGCGAGAGCAAATTGATGATCTGAACTATTGCAAAGGCCACTCCGCTCTCCAGGAAAAAGGATAACAGATTTATCAGCGCGATCATTTCGAATGAATAAAGCGACAATATTATCAACATGCACGCAGCATGTATAACCGTGTTGATATCCGTCACCGCCTGAGTGGACAGCATTATCATAATAAATGCCGGAACAATAACAGCCGCTATGAATAATACTGTTTTCAGCAACACTATCAACAATTCACGCAGTGCCCACTTTACTCTGTGATTCCGCCTCGAAAACACATAAATGCTCGCAACGCAAAAACTCTTATATATGCTTATTCCCCAATAAAACTGAATAATAAACAATGGGATAAAGTGCGGGATAAACTGGATAATATAAGATATGTTTTGGCCTAGTAATGCAAACGAAAAAGCACACAGATAATATTCTGTCTTAACAGGCTCATTGCTCCCTGCAACCGGAAGCATTAAAACAATACCGGATAAAGCGGCAACCAGATATATGCATTTATCCTTGCATAGAATAATAACGTTTTTCATTTATGATCAATTCTATTAAAGCAATAGCCAACATGCCTATATATCCTGCCAAATAAAAGCCTTCACTTACGTTTCGATATTCAAACATCGGCATAAACATCATATAACTGAGTTTTGCCGGAACGAACCTGTCAATTATCATCAGAAAATACAATGTCCCAAGCAAAGGAATCATTGTGATCATCTTATATTTGATTTTTGGTGAAGTTGAAAACGCGTAATTAAAGAAGGCAAAAACACATGATATCAAGCCGAATCTAATGGTCATTAAGAACCCATACAAAAACGGAGAAACAATATACACTTGATATAATAAGTTTTTCTTTTCTTCCGGCAACGTTACATACAACGGAAATCCGGAAGGATCCGCGACAGAACGGTTGCTGAAACATACCGCAGACAGAAGCAATTCTAATAAAAATGGAACTGTAAACAGGAAGAACGTTACAATTACCACAGCAATTGCATTCCCATAATAGTATTTCTTAAATCCGCTTCTGCTCTGAATATACCTGCTGATTCCGTTTATACGCTCATCGTAATAAACCATAGCGGTAGGAAGAATGAGGATGAGCGGGTAAGCATACATAAATATGTTACCCGCGTTAGACCATCCCGATAAAGTTAGAGTCTTTATTGGATCATACATCTCAGTCACATAATGAATCTTAACGTTGTAAATACAGTTCAATATAAAATTCAGGCTTGTGACACACAGAAGAATGATCCATACAACAACTGCGGACTTAGACTGTAAAAAAGCTTTAGTTTGACATCTAACAACTTCTCTTATACTCATAGTCCGTCATAGGAAAAATAGATATCTGCCGCAAAACTACTATTGTTACCTTTGAAATTTAAATCGACTTTCTTATTTACTTGCCCTATTTTTGAGTTCTTACTTTCTTGGCCTTTTCGGCTGATGCAGGAAAGACGGGCAACCAGGACGTCCAGAAAAAGGATCCATTGAACTCTGGGCGTTCTTTCTGCTCACCTTTTCGATCTGTTCGAGTACAACTCTCTCAAGCTTCTTTTTCATTGTTTGACACCTCTCTCATTAATATTTTTACTGCTATAAGACTCAACGCGTTATAAATAACGCCGAGAGCCGCATAGTAGACAAGATGATTGTCCGGGAATACCAACATAAGGCCTGTGATAATTGGGGCCAGTATTGAAATCCCGATACGTGACCTCTTCTTGAGGTGAATGAATTCTATGTCAGAAAGATCCATATTCGGATCGCGGATAGTACCAATATAAAAGATGATGACTGCAGACAGGACAACGCTTGCCATACATACGAGCGGGTAATTGATGAGCCAGTTTGATACAGGTATTGTGGAAAGCGCTGTGAGTACAGAAGCGATGAAACATCCGATACTCGTCTTACAGTGAATGCCGTCGGAACTGGTCCTTATCACAGAGAAGGTAATCGTGAAAACCGCAATCTCAAAGAAGGACTTAAAGACCAGCGCGAAAATACCGATCAGGATAAAACCGATTACTCTTTCTAACATCAGCTGGATAGAATATGCATAGAACTTAACATCATCTTCTTTGATGATGTCGTTCCTGCACATTCTATCCGCCAAGTATGTCGATATGTATTCCATCCGTTACTCCCCAGTTCGCG
>JAEFBC010000158.1 GCA_016292155.1 Saccharofermentans sp.
ACCGCGCTTCACAGCAATCTTGCTGTGCCTAAGAGAGGAAAGAATCAGAGGAACGGCGAATGCGCGTGTCTTCTTGGAACAGACATCGGCGCTTACGATACATGCGGACATCTCTGCAGATACTGCTACGCGAATACCGATCCTGATCTTGTTAAGGAGAACATGAGAAAGCACGATCCAAAGTCGCCCTTTTTGCTCGGCAATCTGAATCCGGAAGATATCATACATGAGGCTGACCAGAGCAGCTGGATCGACAGGCAGATGAGGCTGGATATCTTTTAAGTCAAATGTTCTTACGGCTTCTCGAAAATAACGAGCCGGGCATATCTGTCTTTTTGCTCGCCTATGTAACGGAAGCCCTGACGTTCAAATCTTGAGCGGATCTCTTCGGAGGAAAAGAATTCACCGTTGATGTTGCGGCATAAGAAGTTCAGTGTTTTCCTTATCAGATGAGGGAAGGCGGGATCTGCTATATAGAGCTTTCCCTTCGGCTTGAGGATACGCAGGGCCTCTTTCTCAAAAGCATCCTTATCCGGGAAATGATGATACGCCATGCAGGCAGTTAATGTATCAAAGTAAGATTCATCGTAAGGGGTATCTTCGCAGGAGCATTCCCTTATGTCCATGTCAGGGCATTTCCTGCGCGCGACAGAGAGCATCTCCGGCTCGACATCTATTCCGTGTCCTTCGATCTTTTCGAGCTCACGGAAAGTCTTTAAGATCGTTCCTGTCCCGCATCCCACATCAAGCACCTTGTCACCGCTCCTGAGGTCTGTGTATCTGTAAAGGAGTTCGTAGAATCTGCGTGACAGCCTGCCTTCAAAATGATCATCGTATTTGCCGGCTCTCTTGTCGAATTTGAAATCTCTTTTTGCCATGTTCATGTCCTTTCCTTTTCTATTGCCAGGAATGCTCCCAGCGCCATGATGACGAATGATAAGACGTACAGTAAAGAAGGTATCTTCGGGAAGAGCGCAAGTGAGATGAGCGCTCCCATGAACGGTGCCAGAGCATAGAATGCGGATGTCTTTGCAGCTCCTATGTAACGCTGCGCATAGACGTAGGTGTAGATGCTGAGACCGTATGCGATGAAGCCCAAGAGCAGCGCCGGCAGTATATATGGAGTAAGAGAGAGCCGTTCACCGGATATAAGAGCCACGATGACCGATCCCGTTCCGGAGCCGAAGCCTTTTATGATAACTATCTTTGCCGGGTCTCTGTTGGAAAGCTTGCGTGTGCAGTTGTTCTCAAGTCCCCAGCAACAGCAGGCGAGCAATGCCAGGAGCGAGTAAACGGATATTGCAAATGAACCGATATCGCTTAATGAGAGCATTATGCTCGCAGCCGTTATCAGCGTTATCGCGATCCAGAGCCTCGGTGATATCTTCTCCTTGAAGATCAGGAGAGCGATCAGGGATGTCGCTACGATCTCAAAGTTATTAAGCAGGGATACGGATTCTGCCTGAGAGTTTTTCAGCGCTGTCATCAGGAGTATCGGTGCCGCAATATCGAGCAGGACCATCAATATCAGATAGGGCAGGTCACTGTGGGTGAAAGATGAATCTTCCTTCTTGTTCTTACGGGATAATGCCGTGACAATGCTCATGCCGGCCGCGGCACCGAGATAAAGAAGCCCTGCCATGAAGACCGGAGGGATCTTATCCATGAGCATCTTTGAGAACGGTGTGCTTACCGCATAGAGTAATGCTGCGTATATTGCGTATCTGACTGCCTTTTTGTTATTCATACCGGATCACTTCCTGAACACTTTGTTCAGCAAAATGTTATAATCCGTGATATGAGCAGACAATAATCAGACTTTTCGATTTGTCTGTTATTGAACATTATTCGGAAAATGTACGGTAAAAGGATATGGACAGACGTCAGCAAAAGACCAGGACAGCAATCTACGATGCACTTACAAAGCTGTTAAGAAAGCGGCGCTTCGAAGATATAACGGTGCAGGAGATCATCGATGAAGCAAACATCGGAAGGAGCACATTCTATTCTCATTTTGAGACGAAGGACCAGCTTCTTGAACAGATGTGTGACGAGATGTTCACACATGTTTTCTCCGAATCGCTGATGCCTGAGAAGAGCCACGATTTCTCAGCCAACCATGAGGAACTGAGGGCACTGCTGGAGCACCTTCTCTGGCACATCAAGGACCACGAAGACAATATCAGTTCGATCATGTACGGTGAGTCGGAGAAGCTCTTTACGCGTTACTTTTCCGGTTATCTTGAAAATGCTTTCGGTGACCTGATCTCACATATCGATATAGACGTGTCTTCCGAATTCAAGAAGCAGTTCGTCATCGGGAGCTTCATAAACACCGTCAAGTGGTGGATCGGCGGCGGTCTTGTGCAAAGCCCCGGAGAGATCATAGATGCATACTTAAGATGCCTGATCAGAGGGAACCAAAACCACGGTACCGGCAAATAAGATATTTCCGACCGGAAGCTTCCGGTAAAGGCATAATAATCAACAAACACTTTCGAAAGAGGATAAAGAAATGAGCATAGCAGATAAGAGGGTAGAATTCGGATCGGATGAGGCAGCTGACAAGCAGAAAGCACTCAGAGGATCCGGTAATATAACAGATGATTTTCCGGAGATGGCACGGAATGTATACGAACATCTTAACGATGAGATATCAAAGAAGGTCTTCGAAGCCCGGATGATGTATGCCAAAACGGGAGACGTGGGTTATATAACCGGACTTGAATCAAAGTACAGGAATCTCAGCAGTGACATGCAGGTATATGTTGAGAAGATCCAAAAAGGCACGCATTGCCTTATCTATGGCGCAGGCCGTGCGGGACATTATCTTGCCGGAAGATTTAAGCACTTTGGCGTGACGGTCGACAGCTTCATCGATCCTGATGAGAGCAAAGGACCTGTTGATAAAGATACCGGTATCAAGGTGATCACCGAGCAGGAACTTAGTGAGAACAAAGCTCTGTATGACGATAAGACATTCGTTATCTCTTACTCTGTAAAGTCTGCAGCAGACGACGTTAAGAAGCGCCTTATGGAGGATATCGGAATAAGCGAAAAGAACATCTGCTCAGGTATTTTCGACTGGCGCAACAACCAGGGACAGTATTTCGATTTTTTCGAGGCCAGGGAAAACGAAGTCTTTGTAGACTGCGGATGCTTTGACGGAGCCACCTGCTACGACTTTGCAGGATGGTGCGGACATAAGGGTTTTGACCACATCTATTCCTTCGAAGCTGATCCGGTGAATTATGCTAAAGCCAAGGAGATCCTTGCTCCGCTCGGCAAATGTGATCTTTATCCCTATGGCACTTCCGATGTTAATAAGAAGGTTTATTTTGCAGCAGATGCTTTTGAGACTTCATGCATCATAAGCAGGGAAGAGGCTGAGAAGAGGAATTTCGAAGGCGTTGAAGAGATCGAGACTGTAGCCCTTGATGACGTGCTTGCAGGCAAGAGGATAACTTTCATTAAGATGGATATCGAAGGCGCGGAGTATGAAGCGCTCCTCGGTGCACGCAAACTCATTATGGAGAACCGTCCGAGAATGGCGATCTCCGTTTACCATAAGTACGAAGATTTTGTTACGTTGGCAGACCTTGTTCTCAAGATGCATCCTGATTATAGGATCTCATTCAGACATTATGGATTTGATGAGCTTGAGACGGTCATGTATGTTGAATGATCGCGAGATAGACATGATATAATTATCTGCGAAGGAACAAGGTCATTTATCTGCTTGATTCAGGCAAAACAAAGGACTTTGCGGAAGCTGTCAGAAAGCTTATCCTTACATAACAGTATTGCGGACAGGCTGATTGACTTTTCGCGATCGT
>JAEFBC010000027.1 GCA_016292155.1 Saccharofermentans sp.
AGGTTCTCCTGAGGTTCAGGTTGCACTTCTTACTTACAGAATCAATCACCTCACAGAACACCTCAAGACTCACAAGGGCGACCACCACAGCAGAAGAGGTCTTCTCATGATGGTTGGTAAGAGAAGAAACATCCTTGACTACCTTGCAGGCATTGATATCGAGCGTTACAGATCTTTGATCGCAAGACTCGGCATCAGAAAGTAATCTTTCAACAGATTATGTAAGAGAAAGCGGTTCCGTACGGGACCGCTTTTTTAATGCTTATTAAAGGTGTTATAATCTTAAGATAGGACATTCCGGGAGGTTTTTACTATGCTTGACGGTTTTATCAGAGTTGCGGCGGCAAGCCCGAAGATCAAGGTCGGTGATGTTGATTACAATATCGCGCAGACTGTAAGTTTAGCAAGGAAAGCTGCAGCAAAGGATACTGCGGTTATCGTTTTCCCGGAGCTCGGAATAACGGGCTATACCTGCGGAGATCTTTTCGAGCAGAAGGCGCTTTTGGATAAAGCAAAGCTCGGTCTTTTCGATCTGGCAGAGCAGACAGGCGACCTCAATACGGTCATTATCGCAGGACTTCCTTATGAACTGGGCGGCAAGCTCTTTAACGTGGCAGCCGTTATCCACCAGGGCGACATCATCGGCATCGTTCCCAAGCAGAATGTTCCTAATTATTCTGAATTCTACGAGATGAGACATTTCACGCCTTTCTGCGAAAAGGGTGTCATCATGACTGAAGATGATATCTGCTTCGGCAAGGCTGTATTCAAGTGCGACGATCTCGCTTTTGCAGTAGAGATCTGTGAGGACCTCTGGGTACCTTCAAGCCCTTCCGTTGAATATGTTAAAAACGGTGCGCAGGTGATCTTCAACCTGTCCTGTTCCGATGAGATTATCGGCAAAGCCAAGTACAGAAGAGACCTCGTAAAGATGCAGAGCGCAAAGCTCATGGCAGCTTATGTTTACAGTGATGCCGGATTCGGCGAATCCACGCAGGACCTTGTTTTCGCAGGTCACAATCTTATCGCCGAGAATGGCAAGATCCTCGCCGAGAGCAAAAGATTTGCAAACGATAACGACGATGAGGCTGTCATTTATGCTGATATCGATCTCGAAAGACTCGATGCAGACAGAAGAAGAGCCAATACATTTACAAGCGATATCTCCGGCAATGACGGTGTCGACATCGTTGAATTTGATGCTGAATTTGCTGACATTGTTCCTAACAGAAAGATAAGTAAAACACCGTTTGTTCCTGAGAGCAGGGACGACCTGGAAGCAAGGTGCGAAGATATCCTCAACATGCAGGCTGCAGGCCTTTATACAAGGCTTAATGCGATCGGCTGCAAGAAGGCTGTAATAGGCCTTTCCGGCGGCCTTGATTCCACTCTTGCGCTGATCGTTACGATCCATGCTTTCGACAAGCTCGGAATCGACAGGAAGAACATAATCGGCATCACGATGCCGGGTTTCGGAACGACCGCAAGGACCAAGAATAATTCAGTAAATATCGCTGAACAGTATGGATGCACATTAAGAGATATCTCTATCTCCAATGCGGTCATCCAGCACTTCAGAGACATCGGTCACGATATGGAAGTTCATGACGTCACATATGAGAATTCCCAGGCAAGAGAGCGCACACAGATCCTTATGGATATTGCAAATCAGGAGGGCGGTATCGTAGTCGGTACAGGTGACCTCTCCGAGCTCGCTCTCGGATGGGCAACATATAACGGTGACCATATGTCCATGTATGGCGTTAACTGCTCCATTCCTAAGACTCTTGTAAGGTATCTGGTATCTTACGAGTCGCAGCGCACGGCAGAGATCAACGGGTCTCTTTCAGCGGCTCTTGCTGACATTGTGGCTACACCGGTATCTCCTGAACTGCTGCCGCCTACAGAAGACGGAACGATCTCCCAGAAGACAGAAGAAACAGTAGGACCTTACGAGCTCCACGATTTCTTCCTTTACTACATGATCAGATTCGGATTTACTCCGTCCAAGATCTACCGTATGGCTCTTCAGGCATTTGAAGGCAGCTACGATGCGGAGACTATCTACAAGTGGGAGGAGACCTTCTTAAGACGTTTCTTCGCACAGCAGTTTAAGCGTTCCTGCGTTCCGGACGGTCCTAAGGTTGGTACTGTATCCCTGTCACCCAGAGGCGACTGGAGAATGCCTTCTGACGCATCCAGAAACGTATGGCTCGATGACTTGAAAACAGTAAAGGATTAACTATGAAATCAGTAGTTTGCTTCGGCGATTCAAATACATACGGACATAATCCCGTAAACGGTGACAGGCTCCCTGAATCAGTAAGGTGGCCCTGCCTTCTGCAGAAGCTTTTAGGCAGTGAGTTTAAGGTCATTGAAGAGGGATTAAACGGCAGGACAACTGTTTTCGACGACCCCAACGATGACTGGAAAAACGGCCTCGATTACATTAAAGGGATCTTATGCACTCACAGGCCCGTCGACTATCTTGTCATCATGCTCGGAACAAACGACATGAAGACTGTTTATAATGCTTCTCTTGATGAAATCGCAGCAGGCCTTAACGAGATCGTGCAGAGGGCGGAGAAGGTCATGGATCTTAAGCAGGGCTATGTTCCGAAGATCCTTATCGTATCACCTCCGGAGATAAGCACTGATATACTCACAGGACCTTTCAGCGGTTCGTTTAATGAAGTCTCGATCGACAAGTCCAGGCGCCTTGCAGAGTACTATAAGAGAGTTGCTGACAAGCACGGATGCGCATTCTTAGATGCCAAACAGTACATAAAGCCCTCAGTAGAGGACGGACTGCATCTTGATCCTGCAGGACATAAGGGCCTGGCCGAAGCGGTATGTGAGGCAATAAAGAAGATGTAGCTTTTTATTATTTGTCTTATTGCGCAATTAGTATATAATTATTAGGTTCGAGAAGGAGTGTAGTTAGTAGATTGACTGCCCGAACATCGAGCCTATTATTTTGCTCGGACCGTGAATCTGCGGACTACCTCCTTTACCCAAATTTTTTTATTTTTTCGAAAAGGAGTTTCAGAATGGAAAAGATTTTCAAGACTGAAATCGCCGGCAGACCGTTAGTTGTCGAGACCGGTAAGATCGCACAGTTCGCAAACGGTTCCGTACTCATCAAATACGGTGAGACATCTGTGCTTTCCACAGTAACAGCAAGCGCTACACCTCGTGAGGGAATCGATTTCTTCCCGCTTTCAGTAGACTACGAGGAAAAGATGTATGCAGTAGGCAAGATCCCCGGCGGATTCCTCAAGAGAGAGGGAAGACCCGGCGAGAAGGCTATCCTCGTTTCACGTGTTATCGACCGTCCTATCAGACCTTTGTTCCCTAAGGATCTTAGAAACGATGTCTGCGTCAACAACCTCGTTATGTCTGTTGACCCTGACTGCTCTCCTGAGATCACAGCAATGCTCGGTACATCTATTGCAATCGCTATCTCCGATATCCCGTGGAAGGGACCTGTCGGCGGCGTTGTATTAGGCCTCATCGACGGCAAGACTATCATCAACCCTACACTTGAGCAGCGTGAGATCTCTGATATGTACGTTACTCTTGCAGGTACACTTACAAAGATCTGCATGGTTGAGGCTGGCGCTAACGAAGTACCTGATGACGTAATGCTTAACGCTATCGCTGAAGGTCACGAGGAGATCAAGAAGATCTGCGAGTTCATCAACAGCATCGTAGCTGAGATCGGTAAGGAGAAGTTCACTTACGAGTCAGCAGACGTTCCGGAAGATGTTTTCGAAGCTGTTAAGGAATACGGCTGGGAGAAGATGCGTGCAGCAGTTCTCTCCAAGGATAAGGAAGTAAGAGACG
>JAEFBC010000159.1 GCA_016292155.1 Saccharofermentans sp.
GACCCTGTCGGTGCAGTTGCAGTTCATATGTTTAACGGTATCTGGGGTACGATCGCAGTAGGACTTTTCGCAACAAACACAGCTCCTGCTTATGCAATCGCTGATGCAGCAGGCAATGAGATGGTTGGTCTCTTCTATGGCGGCGGATTCAAGCTCCTCGGCATACAGACAGTAGGTATGCTTGCAACAGCAGCTTGGACAGCAGTTACAATCACAATCACTTTCTTCATCATCAAGGCCATCTTTGGATTAAGAGCATCTGAGGAAGAAGAACTTACAGGTCTTGACGTTACAGAGCATGGTCTCGCAAGCGCTTACTCCGGCTTCTCCCTCATGGACGTTTCAGGCGCTATGATGGAAGAGAACGAGAACACAGACCTCGGTACAGCTGAATACGCTGAGGCTTCTGAAGCTCAGAAGAATGCAGCAGTCAAGGTCGCAGTTGCTCCCGAACTCGACACAGGTATGCATAAGGTTGTTATCATTGCTAAGCTCTCACGCTACGATAAGCTCAGAAAGGCTATGAATGATCTCGGTGTAACCGGTATGACAGTAACACAGGTCATGGGCTGCGGCATCCAGAAGGGTGCAGGCGAGAAGTACAGAGGTGTCGAGGTCGACGCTACGCTCCTTCCTAAGATCAAGGTTGAAGTCGTCGTATCCAAGATCCCTGTAGATAAGGTAATCGAGAAGGCTAATGAAGTTCTTTATACAGGACATATCGGTGACGGTAAGATCTTCGTTTACAACGTAGGCAAGGTCGTAAAGATCCGTACCGGTGAAGAAGACTACGCTGCACTGCAGGACGTAGAGTAACAAACAGTTATTAAATTTTTAGGAGGAATAAAATTATGGAAATGAGATCTGTACCGGAAATGTTCGGTGAAAACGTATTTGACGACAGAAACATGAGAGCGGTTTTATCCGAGGATGTTTATCAATCACTCAGAAAAACCATTGATGAGGGTGCCAAGCTTGAGACAAAAGTTGCAGATCAGGTAGCAGCAGCTATGCGTGACTGGGCACTTTCCAAGGGTGCAACACACTTTACACACTGGTTCCAGCCTTTGACAGGCGTAACAGCTGAGAAGCACGATTCATTCATCGAGCCTTCTCCTGATGGCGGAGTCATAATGGAATTCTCCGGTAAAGAACTCATCCAGGGCGAGCCTGACGCTTCGTCATTCCCGACAGGAGGCATCAGAGCTACTTTCGAGGCAAGAGGATACACGGCATGGGATCCTACGTCTTATGCATTCATCAAGGATAAGACGCTCTGCATTCCTACGGCTTTCTGCTCTTACACAGGCGAGGCACTTGATAAGAAGACACCTTTGCTCAGATCAATGGAAGCTTTGAACAAGCAGGCTCTCCGTATCCTGAAGCTTTTCGGAAATGAAGATGCCAAGTATGTTCATACTTCAGTAGGTCCTGAGCAGGAGTACTTCCTCATCACAAAGGAAATGTACGACAAGCGTCCTGACATCAAGTACACCGGAAGAACTCTTTTCGGTGCCAAGGCTCCTAAGGGACAGGAGATGGATGACCATTACTTTGGCGTTATCAAGCCCAAGGTTCAGGAATTCATGAACGATCTTAACCAGGAACTCTGGAAGCTCGGTATCCTTGCCAAGACTGAACATAACGAAGTTGCTCCCGCACAGCACGAGCTCGCTCCGATCTATTCTTCAACTAATATCGCTACGGATCAGAACCAGCTCATGATGGAGATCATGCAAAAGGTTGCTTCACGTCACGGATTGGTATGTCTCTTACATGAGAAGCCGTTCGCAGGCGTTAACGGATCAGGTAAGCACAATAACTGGTCAATGTCGACGGATACAGGCATCAACCTCCTCTCCCCCGGCGCTACACCTTATGAGAATGCCCAGTTCCTGCTCTTCCTTTGCGCAGTAATCAAGGCAGTCGACGATTACCAGGATCTTTTAAGACTCGCAGTAGCTACTGCAGGTAACGATCACAGATTGGGCGCTAACGAGGCACCTCCGGCAATCATCTCAATCTTCCTTGGCGATGAGCTTACGGCTATCCTCGATGCCATCGAGAATGACAAGCCTTACGAAGGTTCAGAGAAGAAGATCATGAAGCTCGGCGTTGATGTACTTCCCCGCTTTGCACGTGATACGACAGACCGTAACAGAACTTCACCATTTGCTTTCACAGGCAACAAGTTCGAGTTCAGAAGCCTTGGTTCTTCGAACAGCATCGCTTGCGCTAACATGATGCTCAATGCAGCCGTTGCAGAGTCTTTGAAGATCTATGCAGACAGACTTGAAGACGCAGAAGATTTCGAGACTGCACTTCATGACATGATCAAGAAGACCATCAAGGATCACAAGAGGATCCTCTTCAACGGCAACGGCTATGACGATGCATGGGTCAAGGAAGCTACAGAGGTAAGAGGTTTGTCCAACTATAAGACAACACCTGACTGTATGCCTCACCTCTTGGACGAGAAGAACGTTAAGATGCTCACATCCCACAAGGTCTTCACTGAAGCTGAGCTCAAGTCCAGAGTAGAGATCATGCTCGACAATTACAGCAAGCAGGTTCTCATCGAAGCCAACACGATGCTCGAGATGAGCAGACGCCTGATCCTTCCTGCAATCGAGTGCTACGAGAACAAGCTCTCAGGAGCAGTTGCAGCCAAGAAGGCAGTATCTCCTTCCGTAGCTTGTGTATATGAAAATGACATCATCAACAAGCTCTCTGATCTCGCAGACAAGGTCTATGCAGGAGCCATCGATCTCGAAAAGGTTATCGGTGAGGCAAGCAGCGAAAGCGACATAATCGCAGAGAGCTGCTCGATCAAGGATAACGTCATCCCTGTGATGAACGATATCCGCAAGGCTGCCGACGAAGCCGAGACATACGTCTCCAAGGAATGCTGGCCGCTTCCTTCTTACGGTGACCTGCTCTTCAGCGTAAAATAACAGATCCTCATATTCCACCCAACTAAGTAACCCCCGGAGCTTTCGAGCTCTGGGGATTACTTAGAATTATGTTTAGAGATTTTAAATAAATAAGAAAAGAGATGATGACGTATGACTAAGTATATATTCGTAACAGGAGGAGTTGTTTCAGGATTGGGAAAAGGGATCACAGCAGCATCTTTGGGAAGACTATTGAAAGCAAGGGGACTAAAGGTGGCAGCCCAAAAGCTGGACCCATATATTAACGTCGACCCCGGTACAATGAGCCCTTACCAACACGGCGAAGTTTACGTTACCGAAGACGGCGCAGAGACGGATCTCGACCTAGGTCACTATGAGAGATTCATCGATGAAGACCTCAACAAATATTCGAATCTCACATCCGGTCGAGTTTATTGGAACGTCCTCAACAGAGAAAGAAGAGGCGAGTACTTAGGCTCGACCGTTCAAGTTATTCCGCACATTACGAACGAGATAAAGGAATTCGTTTACCGTGTAGGCAAGAAGACTAATGCGGACGTCGTTATCACGGAGATAGGAGGAACGGTAGGTGACATCGAGTCTCAGCCCTTCATCGAGGCAGTAAGACAGATATCACTGGAAGTCGGAAGAGAGAACAGCCTCTTTATCCACGTTACCCTGGTTCCTTTCCTGAGAGGATCAGACGAGCACAAGTCAAAGCCTACCCAGCACTCCGTAAAGGAACTGCAGGGAATGGGAGTTAATCCTGGAGTTTTGATCTTAAGATGCGATGAGCCTCTTGAAGATGAAATAATGAAGAAGATCGCCCACTTCTGTAATGTTAAGGAAGACTGCGTTATCGAGAACATCACATTGCCCGTACTTTACGAGGCACCGCTGATGCTCGAGAAAGCACATTTCTCGGAGATCGTATGCAGGGAATTAGGACTTGAAGCCGGTGAGCCTGATCTTTCCCACTGGAAAGAGATGGTCGACAAGATCCACCATATCGATAAGGTTGTTAAGATCGGTCTGGTAGGCAAGTACATCCAGCTTCACGATGCGTATCTCTCGGTAGCCGAAGCTCTCAGGAGCGCCGGTTATGCCAATGATGTTAAGGTGGTTATCGATTGGATTGATTCCGAACTTATTACGGAGCAAACAGCAGAGGAGATACTTTCGGGCGTTGACGGTATCATAGTTCCGGGCGGCTTCGGTGACCGCGGCATCAGCGGCATGATCCTGGCCGCCAAATACGCGCGCGAAAATAACATTCCATACTTTGGCATATGTCTCGGCATGCAGATAGCCGTCATCGAGTATGCCCGCAACGTTCTGGGAATTGCTGATGCCAATTCCGGAGAGTTCGATGAACAGTGTACCAATAAGGTAATTGACTTCATGCCCGGTCAGAGCGATGACATCGACAAGGGCGGCACTCTCCGTCTGGGCGCTTATCCCTGTAAGATCGCTCCGGACAGCCTCCTCTATGAATGCTATGGCGCGGACGAGATCCAGGAACGTCACAGACACAGATATGAGGTCAATAACGATTACAGGGCAAGATTTGTCGAGAACGGAGCCCGCTTTGCAGGAACCGCTCCCGATGATTCACTCGTGGAAGAGATGGAGATCCCCAGCCACAAGTTCTATCTGGGTGTCCAGTATCACCCTGAGTTCAAGTCAAGACCTGACAGGGCACATCCTATTTTCAAGAGGTTCATAAAGGCCGCGAAAGAGTAAGTTTCTCCTTATATAAAGATTTAAAGGACTGTCTGATGAGGCAGTCCTTTTTTCTAACGATTCAGCCTCATTTCGTGAGATTACGAGGAAATTACATTTTCAATTCAATTTGTTGTTGACATTTGTTGGCATCCTCTATATAATTCTTTACTGCGTCGTAATGGGTTTGGGCAACTATGCCCTTTTCTCTTGACGGAAGAGTGTTTTTATGGTAAATAAAAATGCTTTTCAACCAAGAAACCGCTTAAACCATGTGTTTTTAAGCTTTGTGTGAGGTGATTCGTTAACAATGGTCCATTCCGTAAAACAAGGCAAGACAGAGCGACAGTCGTATTCCAAGATCA
>JAEFBC010000160.1 GCA_016292155.1 Saccharofermentans sp.
GTGGATGGGTATGTCCAAGGACGGTAAGAACTACATGCAGCCTGCTGAGCAGCCTGCTGAGTTCCTCGCTGGTCTCGCAGCTCCTCTTAAGAAGTGCTTCGAAGCTTACGGTGCAGGCAACTATGCTGACATGGTAGGTTCTAAGTATGTTGTTACAGAAACAACACTTCCTTGGTATCCTCTCTGGTCATGGTCTAATGGCGTAAGCACAGACACTCCTGGTGGTACAGCTTGGAAGAAGATGGGCGAAGTTAAGCATAAGTGGCTCCCTGCTATCGTTATCTCTAAGGACTTCGAGGCAGATTGGGCAGCTTACATGGATGCTTACAAGGGCTGCAACCCTCAGGACTTCCTTACTGAAGCTCAGGCTGAGGTTGACGCTAGACTTAAGACAGCTCAGTCTCACGGCTGGAAGCCCGCTGCTTAATCACCATAATTAATAGTTGATTAATTAAACGATTGTGGTGGCAACCATGGACAAAACCGCTGTGGTTGCCACCATTCTTAATGGGAGTTGCTTAGCATGGAAAACACGACCACAACATCGACAAAAAAGGTTGTAGAAGCCGATGTTAAAAAACCAAGACTGACTGCTGCTGAATTCACTAAAGAATTCAAAAGACAGTGGGTTCTTGTTGCTATCAGCGTCGCTTATGTGATCTATGGCATTATTTTCTACTATCTGCCTCTTGTAGGCTGGCTCATGGCTTTCCAGAACTTCGTATACGCCGACGGCCTTACGGGTTCAAAGTGGGTAGGCCTTGACAAATTCAAGTTCCTTTTCAGCGATAAAACGTTCATCATGGTAATAAGAAATACCTTTGCAATGGGCGTGCTCAACCTGGTTTTCAGCACGGTTTTTGCAATCGGATTTGCTATTCTCCTTAATGAGGTTAGGAATAAGTATTTCAAAAAGACCATTCAGACGATTTCTTATATGCCTCACTTCCTTTCATGGATCATCGTTGTTGCTATCGTTCATGACGCTCTTACTTCAACAGGCGTTATCAATGAGATCCTTACGAGCCTTAAAATCGTTGACAAACCGTATCCGTTCCTACAGATTGAAGGCTGGTTCTGGCCTATCGTTACATTCAGCCATCTTTGGAAAGAGACTGGTTGGAATGCAATTATTTATCTTGCAGCTATCACCTCGATCGACCCTTGTCTTTACGAGTCTGCTTCGATCGACGGTGCAGGACGTTTCCAGAAGATCAAATATGTTACTCTTCCGGGAATCCGTCCTACTATAATGATCCTTCTTTTGATGAATTTGGGTAACGTTCTCAATGCCGGATTCGAGATCCAGTACTTGCTCGGTAATGACCTTGTACGTGACGTATCAAGAACTATCGACATCTACATCCTCGACTGGGCGCTTGACGGAAGAAACATGGACTACTCACTCGGTACTGCAGCCGGTATCTTCAAGACTGTAGTAGCTATGACGTTCATTATCGTATCCAACTACATCGCCAAGAAGAGGGGCGACGAGCGTCTATTCTAAAGGAAGGGGGAAATCATCATGTCAGAAGAAGTTGAATCTATACACATTCACCGTAAAAAGAGAATGGCTGCTGAAGATATTATCTTCACTATCTTCAACACAACATTCCTTGTCTTGTTCGCAGTTGTAACCCTTTATCCGGTTCTTAACACACTCGCGATCTCATTTAACGAAGGTAATGACGCTGTAAGAGGCGGAATCCACCTGTGGCCCCGTATCTTCTCCACGAAGAACTATGAAGAGATCATCTTCAACAGACCGGGTATCCGTCAGGGCTTATGGATCACTGTTGCAAGAACAGTACTTGGTACCTTTACATCACTGGCTGCCAACGCACTGCTTTCTTTCATCCTGAGCCGTAAGAAGTTCCTTTTCAAGTCTGGTCTTTCCCTGTTCTGGATCATCACAATGTATGCATCCGCAGGTATGATCCCCGGACTTATCCTTTTCAGATATCTCCACCTTACTTCCAGCTTCTGGGTATATATCATCCCGGGTATGGTAAGTGCTTTTAACGTAATGGTTATGAGAACTTATATGGCTGGTATTCCTGATTCACTGGAAGAAGCTGCACAGCTTGAAGGTGCCGGATATATGACAGTCTTTATTAAGATCATCACACCGCTCTGTATGCCGGTTTATGCAACTATCGCACTTTTCCAGGCTGTATATCACTGGAACTCATGGTTCGACGCAATGCTGTACAACAGATTCGACCCTCAGTACACAACATTGCAGTACGAGCTTAGAAAGTTGCTTGACTCCGTATCCGCGAATACAGGTGGTAAGCAGGCAGGTACCGGCGCTACAGCAGCATCTGTTGCAACGATCGTTCCTGTTACGGTAAGAGCAGCCGCTACTATTGCGACAATGGCACCTATCCTTGCCCTCTATCCGTTCCTGCAGAGATACTTCGTTACCGGTCTTACGATCGGCGGCGTTAAGGAATAATCTCTTAACAGACAACGTCTACTGATCCGGGCTGCTTCTTACGGGAGGCAGCCCGGTTTTTAAAAGTAAAAAGATATTGCTCGGAATATGATGTACAATAAGTGAGCTGTTTTTCGAAGCAGATTACAGAAAACAGGTAGTGACAGTAAATGAACATACTTAAGCCCGACAGTCCGGTAATGGATTTCTTGAGAACGGTTACGAATCTCGTGATCGTCAATATCCTATTTATTATCTGCAGCATTCCGGTAATCACTTTCGGAGCCGCTTATTCGGCCAAATACTATGTTGCAATGAAGGTAATAAGAGGAGAGGGCACAGGTGTCTTCGTTCCTTTCTTCAAGGCGTTCAAGCGCAACTTCAAGCAGGCGACCGCCGTGTGGATCGTAATGCTCGTTGCCATCTTCCTGATAATCTTCGACTGGCGCTGGATCACTTATAACGGATGGTCTAATACAGAGTTCGTCTATAAGTTCTTTGTCATCTTCTTCAGCTTTGCAGTATTGCTCATGACAATGGCGATCTTCCCGACGATCGCAAGATATGACATGAAGACATCCGAGCTCTTCAAAGCGGCATTTATCTTTATCATCATCAAGTTTATCCCGCTGGTCTTAATCACTCTCCTTATCGTCGCATCATTTATCGCCTGCCTTTGGTACGCGCAGTGGTTCCCGCTGGTATATGTTTTCACTTCAACAACGATAACGTATTTCCTTTCCATCGTATTTATCAAGCAGTTTGACAAGCTCGAAAAGGCACAGGCAGAAAAGCTCAAGGCCCTTAAGGAATCCGTCGAGTACGATCCTGAGACTGACGCTGTCGGCAATATCTCCCTTGCAGGCTCCAAGAAGGAGATCAGCAAGCTCGAGAAGGAAATGGAAGGTTCCCAGACCAAGGCAGCTGATAAGTCCGGAAATAAACTGGTCAGATACATAAGAAGCGAGAAGGAAAAGCTTAAAGACCTTACAGGAAAGCAGAAGGCTGTATATTTCATGCAGTATTATGTTCCTCCGATCGTCCTTGTGATCCTCGTTATCGGTGCGGTCGGCTGGTACGGCCATGACGTTTACAAGTCCAAGATGAGAGTTCTTGGCGGAGGTGTTATCAACGGCGCTCCTTCTGACGAAGGCCGCAAATATGCTACGGACGGGTTCCTCGCATGGGGCGGCTATGACAAGGCAAGATGGGCATCTTTGATCGATTCTGAAGATCTTAACTTCAAAAGTGACCTCGAATATGAGGAGAAATACCTTGAAGTAGCCTTCAGAGCCACACTTGCAACCGGTACTTACGACTATCTCATCATGCGTGAAGACGCAGTCTATAATTACTCCACACCGGATAACTTCCAGGATCTGAGCGCGCTTATCAATATGGATAACTTCTCTGAAGACGACTTCTACTACTATGTCGCCACGGAAGAAGAGAAGGAAAAGCGTTCAAAGGGCGTTTCCATTAACGATCTTTTCGGAGCAGGCAATAAGAAGGATCTTGATAAGCCCGTTCCGCTTGCTTTAAAGCTTACTGATGAGATCGAGGAGAAGCTCGGACTTAATACCAAATACGATTATTACATTGCTTTCGCATATTCATTCTCCGCAAGCGGTGACGCAAACTATCAGAAGTTTGTCGAATACCTTTTCGGAAAGTGCTGATAACGGCAGCATACTTAATTTATAAGGCTTTCTCTGCTTGACATTGACCGCACGCCCTAATATAATCATCAGGTTATATTATGTCTTACTATGCGCTGCCGCCAGAAACGCGGGTGTGCAACTGAA
>JAEFBC010000161.1 GCA_016292155.1 Saccharofermentans sp.
ATACAGTTGCAGGACGTGTTCCGGTAATCGCAGGAACAGGTTCTAATGATACTGCATTCGGTGTTGAACTTACTAAGAAGGCATATGAGCTCGGTGCTGATGCCGCTTTGCTCGTAACTCCATACTACAACAAGTGCACACAGGAAGGTCTTTTCCGTCACTACGCTAAGATCGCTGAGGCAGTACCTGAGCTTCCCATTATCCTTTATAACGTTCCTTCAAGAACTAACGTCAATATCGGACCAGAGCTCTTAAAGAGACTTTCCGTATATGAGAACATTATCGGCGTAAAGGAATGTAATTTCGGTCAGGTACCTGAGATCTACAGCCTTTGCGGTGACAGATACGCTCTCTATTCCGGTGAGGACGGACTTGCAGTTCCTATGCTCTCACTCGGTGCTAAGGGCGTTATCTCCGTAATCGCTAACATCATGCCTAAGGAAACATCCAAGATGATCCACGATTACATCGATGGAAATACTGAAGAAGCTAAGAACGCACAGATCGGTTTCATCCCGCTTGTTAAGGCAATGTTCTGCGAAGTTAACCCGATCCCTGTAAAAGAAGCTATGAATATCCTCGGCTGGAACGCCGGCCCTTGCAGACTTCCTCTTTGTGAGATGAGCAAGGCTAACCACGACAAGGTTGTTGAAGTTCTCGCTCAGTACGATACTTCTGCAATGAACAGCTACATCGGAAAGTAATTGAAGGCAGGAATTAAGATGGTAAAGATTTTCCTTAACGGTTGCTGCGGAAGAATGGGTAAGGCAATTGCCGCCCTCTGCTACAACAACCCTGATTATAAGATCGTTGCAGGCGGTGACATCATCGAGAACAACACTTATGATTTCCCCGTATACACAAGCCTTAATGAGTGCACGGAAGAGTTTGATGTGATCATTGATTTCTCCAATGCAAAGGCTGTTCCCACGATCCTTGAGTTTGCGCTTAACCGCAAGAAGCCTTTTATCTGCTGTACAACAGCTTTGTCTGATGAGACAGTAGCTTCTATCCTTAAGGCTTCAGAGACTATTCCTGTATTTAAGTCAGCTAATATGAGCCTTGGCATCAACATGATGGTAGAGCTCTGCAAGCAGGCTACAAGGATCCTTTATCCTGAATTCGATATTGAGATCGTTGAAGCTCATCACAACAGGAAGCTCGATGCTCCTTCCGGCACAGCTATAATGATCGCTAACGGAATCAAGGAAGAGATCGATGAGAACGTTGAATATGTCTATGACAGACACAGCGTAAATAAGGCAAGATCAAAGAATGAGATCGGCATCTCATCTATCAGAGGCGGCAACATCGTCGGTGAACATTCTGCTATGTTCATCAGTGACGAGGAGATCGTTACTATCAGCCACAGCGCACAGACAAGAGATGTCTTTGCTAAGGGCGCTCTCACAGCTGCCAAGTTTATGGCAGGCAAAGATAAGGGTTATTACACAATGTCTGATGTAATAGCTCAGTATATTGGCGAATAATTTTTGGAGGAAATATAAATGATCAATTTCACAGACGCAACCAATATGGGCGCAATGGGCGGAGATGCAATGGGTTCCATCGCATCCTTCGGTATCCTTATCGTAATGTTCGTTATTATGTACCTTATCCTTATCAGACCGCAGCGTAAGAAGGACAAGGAACTCAAAGAACAGATGAGCAAGCTTTCCGTAGGTGACAGAGTTGTTACTATCGGTGGCCTTGTTGGATTCGTAGCAAACATCAAGGACGATCAGGTTACTATCTCAACATCTGCAGCTAACACACTCGTTACTTTCACAAAGAGCGCTATCAATTCAGTTGTTAAGCGTGAGAACCTCAATCCTGACGGAACTGTCAAGAAGACTGAGGAGCCTGAGAAGCCCAGCTTCTTTGGTAAGAAGAAGGAAAAGAAGGAAGAAGAGTAATCCTTCCTGTAATTTCGGCTTATTATACGGCCCGGAATCACACCGGGCCTTTTATATAAAACGAGGCATAAAGTGGGACTTATACCTGATAATGTAATCGATGAAGTACTTACCAGGGCGGATATAGAATCCGTTGTAGGTCGTTATGTCCTCCTAAAGCGTCAGGGAGGCAATCTCTGGGGCCTGTGCCCGTTCCATTCCGAGAAGACACCTTCTTTCTCGGTCAATCCTGCCAAGGGTATCTATAAGTGCTTCGGATGCGGCAAGGGCGGAAACGCAATAAGCTTCATAATGGAGATCGAGCATCTTAACTATCCTGAGGCTATAAGACATCTTGGCGAGCTTTACGGCGTGGAGATACCTGAGACAGGTTATTCCGGTGACAGCATTCAGAAGGAAGAGAAGAACCGCGTTAAGGACATCCTTAAGGAAGCTGCCAAGTACTACTACAAGTCATTCAACGATCCCCAGATCGGTAAGCCTGCAAGAGACTATGCTGCCAAAAGAGAGCTTTCGAAGCAGACATTGGATCATTTCGGAATTGGCTATTCACCTATTAAAGCAGGCCTTTACGATATCTTAAAGCAGAAGGGTTATAAGGACGATGAGCTCCTTAAATCCGGCATCTTTGTCAATTCACAGAAAACGAATAAACCTTATGATCTTTTCCGTGGAAGGCTGATGTTCCCGATCTTTGATTCGTTCGGAACGATCATTGCTTTTGGCGGAAGAGCATTAGGTGATGAGAAGCCTAAATACGTCAATTCACCTGATTCACTGGTCTATAACAAACAGAATCACCTCTATGCGATGAACTTTGCCAGGAAAGAACAGTCCAAGCAGCTTATAGTCGTAGAGGGTTATATGGATGCTATCGCAATGCATGCGGCAGGATTTAAGAATACCGTTGCTGCTCTGGGAACATCCTTTACTGACAGCCAGCTTAAGCTCTGCGCCAAATATGCCGAGGAAGTGGTTTTCTTCTTTGATGCCGACAATGCTGGTCAGAATGCTGCGCTTAGAGCCATCAGCATGATGATGGAATATTTGAAAAAGCTCACAGGGATCAATATCCGTATAAGGATCGCAAAAGTTCCGGACGGAAAGGACCCTGATGAATATATCAAGACAAACGGCGCCGAGAAGTTCAAAGAAGTTGTTAAGAACGCTCTTTATGTTGAGGATTATCTCCTGGACAGAGCGAAAAATGACAACACCGATCCTGAGACAGGTGTTCTCGACAGGGGAAGATATCAGAAGGATATCTTAACTTACGGTTCCTGGATGAACGATGAGATCAAGATGAGCAGGATGGCAGGTGTCGCTGCGCCTTTGCTCGGTGCTTCCTCGCAGGCTGTAATGAACCAGATGATCAAGTTCTCACAGGCTGAAGACAAGAAGCAGGAAGTCGTAAATGCGAGAGCGTTGGAGCGCGAGAGAAGGGAAGATATCGGACGCAGGAACAGTGCAGAAGAGTTTGAAGATTATTCACCCGCTGAGCCTTCCGAAGTAGTCTCGGAACAGCCTGTGTTCAAGAAGGTCATAGATACTGCTTCAAAGGAAGAGATCGATCTTTTCGCATATGCTTTATCACTTGGAAGCGCTCTTGCAAAGAATGACCGTATTGAAAAGACGGACATCATAAGACCTGATGATTTCTCAGGCGATACTTTAAGAGAGCTTGTAAGGATCTTCCTTAATATCTGCGACGGAAAGAATGAGACTTTGTTCGCCAAGATGAGCGATTATTTCTCAAGGCTTACGATTAACGGAATGCCGGCGGAAGACGTAATGCTCAGAGCTGTTGAGCAGGCTGACAGCTGTCCTGATGTCAATGTTAAGAGCGACATGTATTTAGCGCTCCTTCTGAAGGTCAGGGAGTCGATCATCGACCGCGAGGAAGTACGCCTTATGAATAAGAGAGGTTCTGCTTCTCCTGAGGAAAAGAAAAAGATCGACAGCATTTTAGGCCGTCTTGCAGACTACAAATTGTCCTTAAGGAACAGGATAGGAGATCTCTGATGCAGGAACTGACCATAAGACTTGAAATGGTGTTTGAACAGGTTAAAGAGGCCAGGAAAGATGCTGTTTCCGGAAGGGTCATTGATGTTGGTTCCGACCATGGCTATCTGGCTGTAAGATGCTTAGAGGAAGGCCTTGCAGATTCTGCCGTATGTACCGAGATCCACAAAGGACCTGCGCAGAGATCGCAGGATGCTCTTGTAGATGCGGGATTTGGAGACGTTTCCGAAGTTTATATTACAGACGGTCTTAAGGGAGTGCCGCTGGTTTCCGGCGATACGGTGGTCATTGCCGGTATGGGCGGCCTTAATATCGTTGATATAATCACGAGGGCTCTTAAAGATAACGGCTACCATGTGTTTGAGAATGTGACCTTCGTCCTTCAGCCCCAGAAATCAAACGATATCGTGAGAAAATATCTTTCTAAAGCAGGATTTGTTTTTTTAGATGAGACTGTTTGTTATGACAGGGATATATTCTATAATTGTATGCGTGTAGTGTTTAAGGGGATCAGCACTACGATAACTGATGAAGAAGCATGCTACGGTCCGGTGCTTCTTAAGAAAAACGACAGTGGGGATAAAGCGGTTGCTGAGTATTTCGAACATCTGAATGAAGTTTTCGAAGTCAGACAGAGAAGCAACCCGACCGTAAAAGCGGCATTAGAAGAAAGGAAGAAAAATGCAGGTCAATGATATTGAAGTTTTCTTGAACGAGGTTTTCCCTAAGGAAAATGCACTTGATTACGATAACGTAGGTCTTATCGCAGGCAACAGGGACAGGGTTGTGTCAGCAATTCTTGTCTCATTGGATCTTACAAGTAAGGCTATCCAGGCAGCTAAATCATGCGGTGCGAACCTAATCGTAACCCATCATCCTATAATTTTCGGCGGTATAAAAGCTCTTACGATGGATGACTATGTCGGAAGGACACTGGTTGAGCTCGTTAAGTCCGGAATATCGGTAATCAGCTGCCATACAAATCTCGATCTTACTGATGAATTCGGCAATCTTGCAATCGCTGAAAGACTTGGCGTTACAGACGCTAAGCACCTTGAAGGATCTGTCTGCGGAGTTGTTTATGAGATTAATTCAGAAGAGCCTGTGACACTTAAGGCTTATTGCCAGAAGATAGCTCAGGATCTTGGCTGCAGCGGCATTATCACGATCAATGATCCTCAGAATACTGTAAAGAAGGTCTTTCTCCAGGGTGGTTCATTTGATGAGGATTCAGTCGATGTCATCTTAAAGAACGGCATCGATACGGTCGTTTCCGGTGAGATCAAGCATCACGTGTGTGTCGGCCTCGGTCAGATGGGCGTTAATACGGTAATCGCAGGTCACTCTGCGACCGAACAGGCATATCTGCCCAAGATAGCAAAACTGCTCTCGGATAAGTTCCCGGGCATTGATATTACTGTGAATTATAACAACGAAGTATCATCTATACTTTGATTGTATTTATTAATAAAATAAATATGTTTTTCGGGCAGGCCGAGACGATCGCGGGCGCCAGGGTACGAAAGTACGGCGCATGAGGAAAGTCCGGGCTCCACAGGACAGGGTGCCGGGCAGTTCCCGGTGAAGGCAACTTTAAGGAAAGTGCAACAGAAAAGAA
>JAEFBC010000162.1 GCA_016292155.1 Saccharofermentans sp.
ATCGATCTTTCCGCCCAGATCTTCCAAAGTTATCACGCAGTCGAAAAGGTCTCTTATGCCTGTATGGATAAGAGAAGCATTAGCGTTTTTTCTGGACAAAGCAGTCGTTACGCTCAAAGTAAATCCGAGTCTTTTCGCTTCATGCAGATATTCTAAAACGCCCTCTTTGAGATTGACTTCTTTCTCGTAAAATTCGAAAACCATTGACTCCCAGGTATCAACGATCTCCTGCCATGTCAGAGGGATGCGGTACTTGGTCTGAGTATATCTTGCAGCGTCTTCGATCGAAGCGCGCTTTACCATGTCGGTGTACTCCGGCGTTACTTCGTATCCATAGCGTCCTAAGAACTCGACGTCGACATCATTCCACACGCTCATGGAATCTAAAAGAGTGCCGTCGAGATCGAATATCAAGAGCTTAACACCTTCTTTGGAAAGTGCTTTGAGGTCAGGATATTTCTCGTATGAAGGACCTGGCTTTGACGTCATCTTAGTCCATGAAATTGAGCTTGCCCTTGAGGTCTGCCAGAGCCTGCTCTTTTCTGGTATTGAAATCGATCTTGTTGTTCTCGATGAGATTATTGCCGTAAGAATCGATGGAGACGATCAAGGGTCCGAAGCGCTCAGCCTTAAGCTTCCACATTGCTTCGGGCATGCCAAGATCGAGCCACTCAACGCCTTCGCAGTCAACGATCTCTTCTGCTGCTACGACTGCGCATCCGCCGGGGAAGATAGTATGGATAGCCACATTATCGATGCAGCCTTGGGTAGTCTTGGGACCCATGCCGCCCTTGCCGATGATGATCTTAACTCCTGTCTTTGCAAGGAACTCTGCCTGAGCCTTCTCCATACGCATGGATGTCGTAGGACCTACGCTTATTACCTTGTACTTGTCAGGCTCTCCTTCAGCTGAGATCTTCTTCATGATGGGGCCTGCGTGGAAGATGGCTTTGCCCTTTAGATCGATCGGAGGCATCTTGTCTGATACTACAACTCTGTGGTGAACGTCATCTCTTCCGGTGACGATGTCGCCGGTAAGATAGATAACGTCGCCTGCGTGAACTTTCCTGATATCTTCGTCAGATACGGGTGTTTTGAATTCGAATGTGCTCATAAGACTGCCCCCTTGTGTGTGAAGAAATCGTAGGTGAAGTCAGGATTGATCCTGATACCTGCTCTTCTGTGTGCCCAGCATGCGGTGGAAAGTCCCATCGCAAGTGTTGCAGGGTGTCTTGATGCCTGCTCTATGTTAACGCCCATGACGGAGAGCTTGCCGCCGAATCCGCCGGGTCCTAAGCCGATGGAGTTGAGACCGTCTTCGATGAGCTTTTCCATCTGCGCTGCCTTGGGGTTAGGATTGTGCGATCCTACCTGTCTTAAGAGAGCCTTTTTGGAGAGCTTGGCTGCTACTTCCGAAGAACCTGCGATACCGATGCCTACGAGGCAGGGAGGGCAGGCATTTACGCCGTATGTGGTCATCTGGTCAAAGACAGCCTTAGCGATGCCTTCGTAGCCTTCAAGAGGCATGAGCACCTTGGAGAACCCCGGCAGTGAGCATCCGCCGCCTGCCATGTAGAAATAAAGCTCCAACCGGTCTGAGTCCTTGACGATCTCCCAGTCGATCCAGGGGCTGTGCGTGCCGATGTTATTGCCCGTGTTCTTCTCTTCGAAAACTTCTACAGCATTAGGTCTCAGAGGAGCATTCGATGTCGCGTTCTTGACCGCGTCGATGAGAGCATCTTCGATGATGTCCATGTAAGGCCACTTGGATCCGACGCGTGCGAAAAACTGCGGGATGCCTGTGTCCTGGCATGAAGGTCTCTTCAAAGAATCTGCGAGCTGCATATTCTTTTCCATAACGTTGTAGATATCGGGAGCAAAGCCCTCGTTCTCGATTTGTTTCATCTGCGCAAGACGCGTCTTAACGTCTTCGGGGAGATGCCCTGCGGAATAAGCCATAAAGGATGCGACGAGCCTGGACAACTGTTCGCGTGCTGACACTTCTGACATACGGATCCTCCGTTAAATATTGATGTGTCAATTATATAACATAGAGACAGCAAGGGTTATCACAAGCAACTAAATAAATTATAATGAGCCAAATAATGAAATGATTTTGTACAAAGGGGAATAATGATGACTGACGAAGTAGCGTTAAAGCCTTCAATGTATCAGAAGATCCAGGATCAGATCTTCTGCTACATGTCCATGGCACTTCTTGTTTTGCTGCCTGTTATCGAGGTGGTCTTTGAATTCTTGAGAAAGTTTAAGGTCGGCTCGTTCAAGAGATTCACACCGTCCAAGTACCAGGCTCATATCATCAAGTATTTTGCGATCGTGCTTACGGCTGTCATTGTCATCTCATTTGTCATGAGGATCGTTAAGGGCTTCAAGCTCTACGTAGCAGACATCTTCTATGTCACGCTCACGGTATTCATGCTGCTGTCCATGATATTCTCTGTCAACTATGGTGTTTTCGCAGGCGGATCAGAGTATTACTGCGAATGGCCGATGCACTTCATGTGCTACTACGGCCTGTTCTATGCGGGCTCCATGATAAAAGACCCGGCGCTCCGCAAGAAGCTTCTTTATTCACTTGTTTTCGTAGCTCTTTTAGAAGGTGTCGTCGCATACTTCCAGACATTCGACTGGGAGATCACATACTGCCTCTTCCGTGATGACCGCGTATCTAAAACGACATACGGCACAGTCCAGAACACCAATTTCTACGGCACGCTCTCGACAGTCCTTACAGCTGTTACCGCAGGTCTTTTCATCTTCAGCAAAAAGCTCTTCAAGTCACAGGTCTTCAAGTGGATCATCTACGCAGTATCACTGCTCGTGTTCTACACGCTCCTCGCAAGCCAGGCGCGTCTTGCATGGCTCGGCATGATAGGCCTCGTCTTCACATATGTCGTATCGCTTCTTGTCATGCGCAAGAAGAGCAACATCGACAAGGAAACATTCAGGGACATCACCAACGGTTGCCTCGTTATCGCTATCGGCTATCTTGTGGTCATGATAATCACCGTAATGTGCACTCCTTACATCGTTTCAAGAGTCGAATACACGGCAAGCAATGACGTTGCCGATCTGCTTTCCGGCGACGAGGGCTTCGGCTCCGGCAGAGGCTGGATCTGGAAGGTTGCCCTCTACGCTACGAAGAATCACCCGCTTACCGGTATCGGTCTTGATAACCTCGGCCAGGCGTTCAGAGAGATGCCTACGTACATCGAAGGTGTCAGCCGCGTACAGGATAAGGGCCACAACGAATATATCCATACACTCGCGACACAGGGTATTCCCGCGCTCATCAACTATCTCGCTCTGCTCGTCTACTCCGTATCAGGTGTTGTAAAGGCGATAATCGGCGAGAAGGACGAAGAGAAGAGGAGCATCCTCTGGATCTGCTTAGGCGTTGTCGCAGCATATCTTGCACAGGCACTCTTAAGCTCCAGCGTCATGAACGTTGCGATCTATTTCTGGATCTTCTTAGGTCTCATCACTCCGAGG
>JAEFBC010000163.1 GCA_016292155.1 Saccharofermentans sp.
GGCTCTCCGGAAAAGTACATGGATATGTGGAAGGAAGCAGGCATCATCGTTATTCCTGTTACAGCAGGTGTTGCTCTCGCTAAGAGAATGGAGCAGTGCGGTGCTGACGCAGTTATCGCTGAGGGTACAGAGTCCGGCGGACACATCGGCGAAGCTACGACAATGACACTGGTTCCCCAGGTGGTTGACGCAGTATCCATCCCCGTTATCGCTGCAGGCGGTATCGCTGACGGCAGAGGTGTTGCTGCAAGCTTCATGCTCGGTGCTGAAGGTGTTCAGTGCGGAACAGTTTTCTGCGCTTGTGACGAAGTTAATGTTCACCAGAATTACAAGGATATGGTCATCAAAGCAAAGGATAACTCCACCAGAGTTACCGGAAGATCTTACGGCCACCCTGTAAGACAGATCAGAAATGCTCTTTCCAACAAGTATCTTGAGATGGAACAGAGCGGCGTTACTTTCGAAGAGCTCGAGGGACTCACAGTCGGTTCACTCCGCAAGGCTGTTGTAGAAGGCGACATCAAGGAAGGTACATTCATGGCAGGCCAGATTGCCGGTCTCGTCAAGGAAGTAAGACCTGCAAAGGAGATCATCGAATCGATGTTCGAGCAGGCAGATAAACTTTTAGGAAGGAAACTCGAAGCATAATGAAGATCGCATTTTGTTATCCGGGTCAGGGCGTACAGCAGGTAGGAATGGCAGAGGGCTTCGTTAAGTCTGACGAGCACTATGCTGATATGATCTCCGAAGCTACAAAGGCTTCCGGAGTAGACATGAACAAGCTCCTTTTCGAGCCCAACGATGACATCAACATCACAGAATTCACACAGCCGGCTTTGGTTACGGCATGCTGCATCATCACTGATGCGCTGCTCCTTGCAGGCATCAAGCCTGACGTAACAGCAGGCCTCTCACTCGGCGAATACTGCAGCCTTTATGTTGCAGGCGCAATGAGCTTTGAAGACGCAGTTAGACTTACAAGGATCAGAGGTAAGCTCATGTCCTCGGAAGTTCCTGCAGGCGAAGGCTCAATGGCAGCAGTCATCGGTCTCGACGCAGACACTATCGAAAATGCCATCAAGGACATTGACGGTGTCTGGTGCGCTAACTTCAACTGCCCCGGCCAGATCGTTATTACAGGTAAGAAGGAATCAGTTCAGGCAGCTATGCCCAAGCTTACTGAGGCAGGCGCAAAGAAGGTCGTAAAACTCAACGTTTCAGGACCTTTCCATTCACCTCTTCTTAAGGGCGCAGGCGACAAGCTCGCAAAAGAGCTGGAGAGCGTTGAGCTCGGAAACCTGAAGATCCCTTATCTTGCTAATGTAAACGGTTCAGTTGTTACTGACAAAGCAGAGATCAAGGGCCTTTTGCAGGCGCAGGTATCCAGCCCCGTAAGGTGGGAGCAGACCCTTTACGAGTTGGAGAAGATGGGTGTCGAGAAGATCATTGAAGTCGGCCCCGGAAAGACGATCGCAGGCTTTGTAAGAAAGACTGTTCCGTCAATTGAAGTTATCGGTGTATCCACACCTGAAGACATAGATAAGTTATTGGAAAAACTCGGCTGATCCTTAAGGAGGTAAAAATCATGTCAGAGAATACAAGAAAAACAGCAATCGTTACAGGTGCTTCACGAGGTATCGGCAAGGCAATCGCATTAAAGCTTGCCAAGAGCGGCTACAACATCGCTATCGTTGATGCATGCCCCCTCGAGATGAGCAAGGAAGCTGAAGAAGAAGTTAAGGCTCTGGGCGTTGATGCCAAGGCATATCAGTGCAACGTTGCTGATTTCGAAAAGGTCGGCGAGACGGTAGCACAGATCAACGAAGACTTCGGCGGAATCTACATCCTCGTTAACAACGCAGGTATCACAAGAGACGGTCTTCTCCTTAAGATGACAGAAGAGAATTTCGATTCAGTTATCGCAGTTAATCTCAAGGGTACATTCAACTTCATCAAGCACGCAACACCTATCATGATGAAGAAGAGAGAGGGAAGAGTCGTAAGCATTTCTTCCATCGTAGGTCTTGAAGGTCAGGCAGGCCAGGTCAATTATTCCGCATCCAAGGCAGGTATCCTCGGTATCACAAAGTCCTGTGCAAGAGAGTTAGCATCAAGAAATATCACATTCAACGCTATCGCTCCCGGATATGTTGAGACACCCATGACAGCTGTCCTCACAGATAAGCAGAAGGAAGCTATTTTCGAGATGATCCCTCTCAAGAGATACGGTCAGCCTGAAGATATCGCTAATGCAGTCAACTTCCTCTGCTCTGAAGATGCTTCTTATATCACAGGACAGGTACTTTCCGTTGACGGCGGAATGCATATGTAATCAATGGTGCTTTGGGGAGCATCACGAAAATAAAAACTAACGGAGAACATTTAAATGGCAAACAGAGTCGTAGTAACCGGTATGGGTGCGATCACCCCGCTGGGAAACAGTGTTGAGGCTTTCTGGGAAGGACTCAAGAAGGGTAAGGCCGCAACTGGTCCGATCACAAAGTTTGATGCAAGCAATGCAAAGGTAAAGCTCGCATGCGAAGTTAAGGGTTTTGAAGCAACAGATTACATGGACTTCAAGACAATGAAGCGTATGGAACCCTTCGCACACTATGCACTGGCAGCAGCAAAGGAAGCAATCGAGCAGGCAGGCCTCGACATGGAGAAGGAAGATCCCTACAGAGTAGGCGTTATCGTAAGCTCCGGTATCGGTTCAATGCAGGCACACGAGAGAGAGCAGATCAGATTCGAGAAATCAGGCAAGATCGCTCCTATGTACATCCCTTTGATGATAGCCAACATGGCATCTGCTAACATCGCTATCCAGTACGGCATGAAGGGCCTCAACACATGCGTTGTTACAGCTTGCGCTACAGGTCTTCATTCTATCGGTGATGCTTTCAAGGCAGTTAAGTACGGTGATGCAGACGTTATGATCACAGGCGGATGCGAAGCAGCTGTATGCAAGACAGGCATCCAGGGATTCGCAGCACTTACGGCTCTTTCAACAAATGAAGATCCCGAGACAGCTTCAAGACCGTTCGACAAGGACAGAGACGGCTTCGTAATTGGTGAAGGTTCAGGCGTTCTCGTTATCGAGTCGTTAGAGCATGCCAAGGCAAGAGGTGCTAACATCCTCGCTGAGATCGTAGGTTACGGTGCAACATGGGACGCATACCACATCA
>JAEFBC010000164.1 GCA_016292155.1 Saccharofermentans sp.
AAATATCCAGTACATCGTAAAGGACAACAGGATCTATGTAATCGAGGTCAACCCGAGAGCATCAAGAACAGTTCCTTACATGAGCAAGGTTACGGGCATTCCGATGGTAGACGTTGCCATTGAAGTAAGCCTCGGCACACCTCTTGCAGACATGGACTACGGCACAGGATTCTACAGACAGTCACCTTATACCGCAGTTAAGGTCCCTGTATTCTCATTCGAGAAGCTCACTGACGTTGATACACAGTTAGGACCTGAGATGAAGTCCACAGGTGAGGTATTAGGCGTCGGCAGAAACCTCTCTGAAGCTCTGTATAAGGGCCTTGTAGCAGCAGGCTACAAGATGTATAAGCGCGGCGGCGTATTCATCACTGTTAGAAATTCCGACAAGATGGAGATCGTCGAGATCGCTAAGAAGTTCGACATCATGGGCTTCAAGCTCTATGCGACACACGGCACAGCCGAAGCATTGAGACTTGCGGGAATGGAAGTTTCCGAAGTGTCCAAGATCCATGAGTCTGATGAGAACAATACAATGACGCTTCTCGAGAGCGGCAAGATCAATTACATCATCTCGACATCCGCAAAGGGCAGACTCCCGGCAAGAGACTCCGTTAAGCTCAGAAGAAGAGCAGTCATGCTCGGAATCCCCTGCCTTACGGCTATCGATACAGCAGATGCTCTTGCTGACTCACTCATGAGCCACTTCTCCGAGATCAACACAGAGCTCGTTGATATCAACAACATGCGTGACAAGAGAAGGAAGATCAACTTCATCAAGATGCAGGGTGCAGGCAACGATTATATCTACATCGACTGCATGGAGAGCATGGTATCTTCACCTGAATCACTCTCTGTCTACATGAGTGACAGACACTTCGGTGTCGGCGGTGACGGCATCGTCCTTATCGCTCCTTCCAAGGTTGCTGACTGCAGGATGATAATGTTCAACTTAGACGGTTCTGAGGGTATGATGTGCGGCAACGCGATAAGATGCGTTGCTAAATACATGTACGATGAGCGCGGCCACAAGAAGAGACACATGAAGATCGAGACAAAGAGCGGCATCAAGACGCTTGAGATCATGACTTTAGGCGGTGTCGCTTCGAGAGTAAAGGTCGACATGGGCAAGGCAGAGCTTGTTCCTTCCAAGATTCCCTGCACGCTCCCCGGAGACAAAGCGATCAACGTTCCGGTAAATATAGATGGCGATCAATATAATATTACGGCAGTATCTATGGGTAATCCTCATGCCGTTGTATTCACTGATCTTGTTGATGTTCTTGACCTCAACAACATCGGTCCCAAGTTCGAATACTCAACAGACCTCTTCCCTGAGAGAGTCAACACCGAGTTCGTCAAAGTCATAGACGACCATACACTCAAGATGAGAGTATGGGAGAGAGGTTCAGGCGAGACGATGGCATGTGGTACAGGTGCATGCGCCACAGTAGTTGCAGCCTGCGAGAACGGTTTCTGCAAGAAGGGCGAAGACATCAGGGTAATCCTTAAGGGCGGCGACCTCATCATCAACTACACAGATGATACTGTCTTCATGACAGGCAACTGCGCCAAGGTATTCGAAGGAACCATGGAGGTCTGATGGAGAGTATCAGCAGATCTTTCAAAGCAGCAATTTTCGATATGGACGGACTGATCCTCGATTCAGAGAGGACAGTCCTTTCCATTTGGGAGCAGCTCGGTGCCAAGTACGGTTTTGAAGGTATCCGTGATTACGGTATCAGCGTTATCGGAAAGAATAAGAAGGCAACGGTAGACGAATTTAAAAGAGTCTACGGTGTTCCCGGCGAGCCTTACGAGAGAGAATTAAGAGCCATCTATAACGGTATGGCTGATAAAGGCCAGGTGCCGTTAAAGCCTCACACGATTGAGCTTTTAAGCGCGATGAAAAGGGCAGGCATGAAGCTTGCCATCGCATCCTCATCTTCAAGAGAGGAAGTTACATCGCAGATGGGGCCTTTGGGCGCGCTGCCATTTTTCGATGCATTGGTAACAGGTGACCAGGTAAAAAGATCCAAGCCCGATCCCGAGATATTCCTTCTGGCATGCGATGTCCTCAGTGTAAAGCCTGAAGAGGGTGTGGGGCTTGAGGACTCATTTAACGGAGTAAGGTCATGCAAGGCTTCAGGCCTTTATACGGTAATGGTTCCTGACCTTATAATGCCTGATGATGAGATGAAGAGCCTGGCAGACGTTATCCTGCCGTCGTTAAAGGACGTTCAGGACTTTTTGAATCTTAAGTAATTGTTGTTGTAAAGATAGTTCATAACGGATGCGCCGATGATTATCGCGTATCCGATTATGCTTAAGAAATCAGGGACTTCCCCAAGGAAGATAAGACCAAGAAGAGCCGTAAAGATTACGGTCGAATAGTCGTATATCGATATTTCCTTCGCAGGGCATGCGGCATAAGCAGATGTGATGAATATCTGTCCGAAGCACGCAGATACGCCCGTCATGCAGCAGAAGAAGAACTGGAGCCATGTGATCGGCTGGTAAGTGAATATGATGAACGGGATCAATGCTATGCATGAGAATGTCGAAAAGAATGCGACTACGACGATACCGCGCTCGCCTTTGACCGTGGCTTTCCTTAAGAATGCATAAGCAATTCCTGCGCAGATTCCGCCGATAAGCGCTATGGCAAGAGGGAAGACCGAATCCCCGCTGATGCCGAGCGTGCCGAAAAGAAATGACGGCTTTACAACGAAGACCGCACCGGCGATAGCAGTGAGGATCGCAGCCCACTGGAATCCGTCAGCAGCTTCCTTCAATACGATGATCGATGTCAGCATCGCGAAGAACGGCGAGAGCTTGTTGAGCATCATGGCATCAGACATATTGGCCTTGGATATCGCATAGAAGTTTGCAATTACGCCGATCGTGCCGAACGAAGCGCGCATGAAAAGATAAGGCAGAGTACTCTTCTTTACCTTGAACTTTTCAGGGGATCTCGCGAGGATGACATAAGACATTACGATCGCGACAAGGTTTCTGAAAAATGCCTTCTGGAATACCGGCATGTCGCCTGCAAGGTTGATGAACAAAGCCATGCATGCAAAAGAGAAAGACGATAAAAGAAGGTAGATTATGCCTCTTTTCCTGGGTGATATCCTGTCTAAGAACCTGATCGTCACGGGCTTTGCTCTTTTCTTAAATCTTTTAGCAATAAAAATAAAACAAGAAAGCCTTAATGTCTATAAGATAAGGCTTGTATAATTCATAGATTGACACGCCTTATAACCCTCAATAAAATTAAGAAGTTGCGTAAATATTATAATTTAGAGGTCAAATATATGCTCAGAGTCGGTATCTTAGGCTGCGGAACGATTGCCGCAAAAGTGGCAGACAGTCTTAAGGGCAACAGGAAAGTAAGGATCGAAGGCGTGGCATCAAGGGAAAGAGCCAAGGCAAAGAAATTTGCTGCTGCTCACTGTCCTGATGCGAAGGTCTTTACTGGCTATGAGAAGCTCGTAAAGTCTCCGGATATCGACCTCGTTTATATCGCAACACCCAACACATACCACTACGAACATGCAATTCTCTGCATCAAGGAATATAAGAATGTCCTGATCGAGAAGCCTTTTGCAATGAGCAAGGCTGAAGCTGACAGCATCTTCTTTGAGGCAAAGAACAGGGGCGTATTCGTCGCAGAAGCCATGTGGACATCCTACCTCCCGCTCCATAAGAAAGCTCTGGAGTGGATAGAGAAGGGCAGGATCGGACAGGTTAAGTACGTAACCGCAAATCTCGGATACGATATCGAGAACGTTCCGAGGCTCAACAGCACTGTCTTGGGCGGCGGAAGCTATCTTGATCTCGGTGTTTACACGACCAATTTCGCGCTCTCTTTCATGGGCGATGACATCAAGGTGTCCAGGGTGTTTGCAAGGAAAGACTCATCAGGGATCGACCGCGATACGACATATTCCATGGAGACCGATGACGGCTCCATCCTGGGTAATTTCTATGTCACGATGTGTGCAAATACCGATAAAGATGGTGTCATTATTGGTGAGAAGGGCAAGATCAAGCTCACGAACATCAATAACTACAGGAAGATCGCGCTCTATTCACCGGACGATAATCTCCTCGATGAGGCTGAAGCAGAGTACGACTATATAAAAGGGTATGTTTTCGAATTCGAGTCCTGCGCAAATGCAATTGCAAAGGGACTTATCCAGGCGCCCGAAATGCCCTGGAGCAGAACAATCAGGATAGCTCAGATCAACGATATAATCCGTTCAATGATGTAATTATGGCAAGAAGTATCTCACAGCAGAAAAGGAACAAGGGCCTTATCAGATTTATCGTCTTCAACGGCATCGCCGCTGCGCTCTATATCGTGCTCACATATTTCCTCGCGCCGATCTCATATGGACCTGTGCAGGCGAGGATCTCTGAGGCGATGACGGTATTCCCGATCTTCTCATCCAGAATGATCCCCGGACTTGCCGTAGGATGCCTTGTATCGAATCTCATTAACCCTGACAGCTTGGGCCCTGTCGATATCATCGGCGGAACGCTTGCGACAATAATCGCGGGCATCTTCTCAGCGGTCATCGGAAAGAAGAATATGTGGCTCGGAATAATCCCGCCGGTAATCTCTAACGGCATTATCGTCGGAGGATATCTCCCGTTCCTTTTGTTTGACACAGTAACATGGCAGGAAGTACTGCTCACAATGCTCACGGTCGCGGCCGGAGAAGCAGCAGTTTTAATAGTTTTAGGACTTCCGCTCGTAGCGGTAATAGGAAAGACAGGATTGAAGAATAAGTTACCATGACACAGTATTTTGACCCAAACCCGACCACTGCTTCTGACAGAAAAGTGATCCCGTACAGAATGAACGGCATCAACTTTGAATTCACTACGGATTCATCGGTTTTCTCGAGAAAAGAAGTAGACTTCGGAACCAATCTTCTGATCGATACCCTCGTTAAGGACATCAAGTCCAGAGGCCCCAAGATGGAGCGTTTTGTCGATCTCGGATGCGGCGTAGGCATCGTCGGTATCGTAATCAAGTCATGCTTTATGGCTTTTGACGTAACAGGCGTTGATATCAATTCCAGAGCAGTGGCACTTGCAAGAGAGAATGCCGCAAACAACGGCGTAAACTGCAGATTCATGTCAAGCGACATTCTGTTTGGCGTAAGGGATGAACATTTCGATATCATCGCTACCAACCCTCCCGTAAGAGCAGGCAAGAAGACAGTATTTGGCTTCTATGAACAGGCTTTTAACGTGCTTAATCCGGGCGGATATCTCTATGTCGTTCTGCAGCGCAAGCAGGGCGCACCTTCAACAATGGATAAACTGAAAGAGCTCTTCGGCAACTGCGAGACGCTTTCTATCGACGGCGGCTACAGAGTAATGAGGTCAAGAAAAGAATGAGCCTGCCTTATCCGTTCATAGAGTCCTACCTGATGTTCTTTATCTACAGCTTCATCGGGTGGGTGGTTGAAGTCATTTACTACGGCATTACCGAGGAGAAGTTCATCAACAGGGGCTTTCTGGCAGGACCCTTATGTCCTGTTTACGGACTGGGCTTTTATGCTGCCGTCTGGATTTTCGAGCCCATGAAGGAGAACTTCTTCATCATATTCTTCGGCATGGCTGCCGCATGTACGATCGTGGAGCTTATCGCCGGCGTGATCCTTTACCACGTATTCCATATGCGCTGGTGGGATTATTCGGATTACAAGCTCAACTTCAGAGGCTATATCTGTCTGAGATTCTATATTTACTGGGGCATTGCGGCATCTCTCGGCATCTATGTCCTGCATCCTCTGGTAAAACTCTTTATCTCTCACATCAATTACCCGGTCAGGGTCGGTGTCCTGATCTTCTTTACGATCGTCCTTCTTACCGACATCGTCACAACGGTTATCACGATCGTCGGCTTCAAGAAAAAGTTCGAAGCCATGGAGAAGGTCGTATCAGGCACAAAGGTTGTATCAGACCTCATCGGATCGCAGATCTACGGAGCTGTTGATACGATAGTCACAGTTGCCGAACCTACGAAAAATCACTACGACCAGTACCGCAAGCTGATAGAGGAGAACCGCCGTCAGGAAAAGGAACTCGCTGCGCAGCACAGGGCTGAAGAGAAGGCTTTTGCAAACCAGTTCACCGAAGCCGAGAAAGAGAGCTTAAGGCTTGCAAAGGACCAGGCATTAAGCACGATGGGTTCTCTTTTAAGTTCATTCAAAAAGAACGAGAAACGTCTTGTAAAAGTTGTTATGGTAAGGTCCAGTGATGCCGGCGCCGCAGTGATGAGATTCATCAAGAGAAGAACGGAAAGCGGCAACGACGAGATCTTCGAGATAGACGAAGAAGAACAGACTTTGAAAAAAGATTAAGCGTTAACTATAATAGGCGCGTCAAAACAATAAGGAGGACATTTATATGTCATCAGCATGTGATACCTGCCCCTCAAAGAGCGGCTGCACATCACAGGATTCCTGCCCGTCAGCAAACGGCATAACCAAGGATCCTCTTGCAAAAGGTTCATCCATCAAGACCGTTATCGGCGTAGCAAGCGGTAAGGGCGGCGTTGGAAAATCATTCGTAACATCAGTACTTGCTGTCCAGCTCGCAAGGAGAGGCTACAGAGTCGGCATCATGGATGCAGACATCACAGGACCTTCCATTCCGCAGTCTTTCGGACTTACGGAGAACCTGAGAGCCACAGATGACCAGCTTATCGTTCCTGCAGAGACAAAGACAGGAATCAAGGCGGTCAGCGTTAACCTTGTACTTGAGAACAAGGAAGCTCCGGTTATCTGGAGAGGTCCCGTTCTTTCATCTCTTCTTAAGCAGTTCTGGGGACAGACAAACTGGGAGACTCTTGATGTTCTCCTCATCGACATGCCTCCGGGAACAGGCGACGTTCCGCTCACAGTATTCCAGTCCATGCCCGTTGACGGCATCGTTCTCGTTGCAACAAGCCAGGATCTCGTATCCATGATCGTCAACAAGGCCAGAAACATGGCTTCCATGATGAAGGTCCCTGTACTTGGAATGGTCGAGAACATGAGCTATATCAAGTGCCCTCACTGCGGAGACGAGATAAGGCTCTATGGCGACGGCTCCACTATCGAGAAGTCTGCAGAAGAGATCGGTTCCAAGGTAACAGATAAGCTTCCGTTAGATCCTGAAGTAACAAAGCTCGTTGACTCAGGAAATGCAGAGAAGGTAAGCGTTGATCTTCTCAGCGGAACAACAGACTTGATCGCCGGACTCATAAATAAGTGAGAAAAAGATATCTGACAATACTCATAACCGTTGCGTTGTCTTTCGCTTTCTTCTCAGGATGCTCAAGACCTAAGGAAACTGATCCCATGATGCAGTATCTCGGGGATTATGCTTATAACGAATCTGCAATATGCATGGTCTATGAGCCTGTTGAAGGTGAGACGGCTGATGACGGCAGCCAGCTCTACGGTATCCAGTACCGCAAGATAACTGACTTAAACGGCCTTCTGGCATCCGGCAGCACGTTCCTCATCTATTTCTACAGCTCGATGGAATACGGCAGTGCCGATATCACAGCGGTCGTGGAAGAGATGGCTTATGAGTACAGCGGCAAGCTCACGGTCCTGATGCTCGATGCGGTGGAATATAAGGATCTCATGAACAAGTATGAGATCGAAGCTGTTCCTGATTTTGTTCTTATCAGGGCAGGCAAGGCAGCAGAGAAATTCGGCACCACATCTTACGAGTCGTGGACATTAGCCGATGTGATATCATGGCTTAAGGAAAAAGGCGCAGTGTAAAGGCGGTTTAGATTATGAGCAATATCGTATCTATCAGTACAATCGGACAGGACAGCCACAGATTCGGAGAGCCTTCAGGCGAGACGGTCATAAGGCTTGGCGGGATCGACATTCCCTTTGATAAGCCCATTGAAGCAAACAGCGACGGTGACGTCGTTTTCCACGCCATCACCAATGCTATTTCTGGCTTTACAGGTGTAAACATTTTAGGCGGTGAAGCCGATAAGATCTGTCTCGAACAGGGCATCAAGGACAGCTCCGTATATCTCGAAAAAGCTCTCGAATATCTTACCGCCGGTAAGATAATTCACTGCTCAATTACGATCGAGTGCCTGCGCCCGAAGCTCATGCCCCACATTCCTGTAATGAAGGAATCTGTCGGCAGGATATTGGGACTCCCGTCATCTTCGGTCGGCATTACGGCGACGACAGGTGAAGGCCTTACGGGTTTTGGCCGGGGCGAAGGAATACAGGTGTTCTGCATACTGACATTTACAAAAGAGATCTGAATTAAAAAGCCCGCTTCAATGCGGGCTTGTTTTTTAATCGTGGAACGGTTCGCTCTCGCCTCTGGATCTGACGATCTCTGAAGCTATTGCAATATCTTCCGGCGTCGTTATCTTCAGGTTCGAATAAAGGCCCTTCGTAAGATAAACGTCGAGACCATAGATGGTCGCAAGCGCCGTATCATCTGTTGCAGAGATACCGTCATCAGCAGCCTTCATGTAGCATGTCTCGATATCCTTGAACTTAAAGCCCTGTGGTGTGAGGATCTCATAGAACTTCGACCTGTCAGGCGTGCCTGTTACCTTTACTTCGCCTGAAGGCAAAATATCGACTTCCTTCAATGTGTTCTTAACGGGAACTGCGGAAGCGCAAACTGCGTGGTCATTAAGACCGTCGATGCAGGCCGTGATCTCTTCAGCTGTGACTAGGCAGCGCGCACCGTCGTGAACAAGGACAAGGTCATCGTCATCGGCATCATTAATGGAGTTAAGTCCCAGAGAGACTGATTCAGTCCTGGTATTGCCGCCCAGTGTGAATGAGATCTTAAGATCAGGGAAATACTCGGCGCACATGGCCTGAAGGATACCCAGAAGATCGTTAGTGGTGACAAGGACAATCTTGTAATCCATGTCCGCATAATTGCATCTGCAGACGTCTGCAACAGCACCCAGTGTTCTAAGGATAACAGGACGGCCTTCAACATTCCTCATGAGCTTGGGCTGGCCTGCTCCCATACGTGTTCCGCTTCCGGCGGCAGGTATCAGAAAATAGCATTTGCGGTTCATAAGAATACCTCCTGTTATGAGAACAGTATATCAGCTGCTTCCTTAATGTTATCCGCGTATATGAATTCAGGAACGGGATTGCCTGAGAAGATGTCAGTTGAAGCATTGGCAAGTTCCTTCTCAAGCGCATCCTTGGAGCTGCCTGGAAGTACTACTGTGGTTAGCCCGAGTCTTGCTGAGGCAAGGCATCTTTTTAAGATCCTTGAGACAGGTCTGATCTCACCTGATAATCCGACTTCTCCCAGGATCAGGGTATTAGGTCTTACGCTTACGCCTCTTGCGGATGAGACGGCCGCCATGCATACCGCAAGGTCAGTCGCGGGGTCTGATACCTTAAGGCCTCCGATGACATTTACGAAGCAGTCCTTTGTAGTAAGTCCGAGCTTTAAGAGCTTCTCGCAGACTGCAAGGAGCATGAGGACCCTGCCTCTCTCGGGGCCTGAAGTCATTCTCTGTGGATTGGGGTAAACGCTCTCGGTGCAGAGTGCCTGAACTTCTATGGTGAGCGCATCGTTGCCTTCGAGAGTGGAGGTGAGGACTGAGCCGGGGCTGTTAAGCGGTCTTCCAGCAACGAGCAATGCCTTGGAACTGTCGACAGGGATAAGTCCCTGTTCGCCCATCTCGAAAAAGCAGATCTCATTGGATCTTCCGAATCTGTTCTTTGCAGAACGGATGATCCTGTATCCGCCTGTCGCATCGCCTTCAAAACCCAATACCGTATCGACCATGTGCTCGATCGTCTTAGGACCTGCAATGGAGCCGTCCTTGGCGATGTGGCCGACCATTATTATCGTAATGTTATTTGTCTTCGCGATACGGATGAGGCCTGCTGCAACTTCCCTGATCTGGGCAACGCCGCCGGGTGTTCCTGCGACCTGTTCAGAATAAAGAGTCTGTATGGAATCGATTATCGCAAGGCAGGGCTTGTGAGCCTTAAGCTGTTCTGCTATGGCTTCGAATCTGGTCTCACCGCAGATGAGGATATCGCGCTTGATCTTAAGTCTTGATGCACGCATTCCGATCTGGGCTGGTGATTCCTCGCCGGAGATATAGAGTATCTCGCCTTCGGCCTTATAGGAGTCTGCAAGCTGCATAAGGATGGTGGACTTACCGATGCCGGGTTCACCTGCGACCAAAGTAACGGAGCCTTCCGTAATGCCGCCTCCGAAGAGGACATCAAGACTGGGAATGCCAGTGGAGTGCCTCTTGTAATTCTCCTTGCCGGCTTCGCTGAGTCTTACCGTAACGGCAGAGTCGGTCCAGGAATACTGGTTGGCAGTAAATGCGGGTGAATCCGTCTTCGCCTTGGCAGGAGCCTTCTCGGAAGGCGCTTCGACGAAGGTATTGAACATGCCGCATGAAGGGCACTTGCCCATCCAGCCGGATGTCTCATAACCGCATTCCTTACAGAAAAAAGTTGTCTTCTTAGCCATATGCTTATCCGCCCATATCTTTATTAATTGCATTATAACAAAGGTGCGCTTCTAATAATGGGACAAAAACGGTTCGTCTCATTGGCTCATTGAAAAAGAACTGTATAAAAAAACCGGCTGGTTTCCGCTGTTTAACTTTTTGTCACCGTTTTTCCGGTTCACGTAATACAAAAAGTGAAACTGAGCCCTGATTTCAACTTTTTGTCACTGATTTTCCAATTTCCGTGATACAAAAAGTTAAACTGCCTTGGTGCGCTGTCAAGATAACGGTCCTTGAACAATAGTTCCGTCAGCAAATAATCAGGGCTGCCCGCAGCGGGACAGCCCCATATAAACTGCAATGTCAGCTTGTCTTACAGTGTTTTAAAGAATTCACATGCTTTCAAAGTATTCTCATAAGAACCGAAAGCAGTAAGACGGAAATATCCTGCGCCGTTCTCGCCAAAGCCCTCACCGGGTGTTCCGACGATTCCGAATCTGTTAAGGAGCATGTCGAAGAATTCCCAACTGCCCATGTTGTTGGGACACTCGAGCCAGATGTAAGGTGAGTTGACGCCGCCCGTGAAGTAGATTCCCTTTGCCGTGAATACTTCTGCAAGAGCAGCAGCGTTGCGCTTGTAGTAAGCGATGTTTGCTTTGCAGTCTTCAAGGCCCTGGCCGGAAAGTGAAGCGGCAGCGCCCTTCTGGGTTACATAGGATACACCGTTGAACTTGGTGGCCTGACGTCTTGCCCAGAATTTGGAGAGCTTGATGCCGTCAGATTCGAGGGCGTCCGGAACTATTGTCCAGCCGCATCTTACACCTGTAAATCCGGCGAACTTGGAGAAGGAAGATACCTCAATAGCGCATGTGTCGGCGCCGGGGATCTCGTAGATCGTGTGAGGCTTGTCTTCTGTGATGAAAGCTTCGTAAGCTGCATCGAAAATAATGAGTGAACCTGTCTTCAGAGCGAAGTTTACCCAGGCTGTAAGGCCTTCATAGCTGTAAACTGCACCTGTCGGATTGTTGGGTGAGCAGATGTAGATTACGGAAGGTTCGATATCTGTGTCAGCAGGAGGGAGGGGAAGGAAGTCATTCTCCTTGCTGCCTGCAACGAAAGACACCTTTCTGCCGTTCATGAGGTTTGAATCGACATAAACGGGATATACGGGATCGGGAATGATGACGGGGTTGTCACCTAAAACATCGGGAAGGTTGCCGAGGTCACTTTTCGCGCCGTCGGAAACATAGATTGTCTCGGGTGATACCGTGACTCCGAGATCCTTATAGTGATCGGAGATGGCATTTCTTAAGAAATCGTAGCCGTATTCCGGCGGATAACCGTGGAATGTATCCTTTGCTGACATTTCCTTTACGGCTTCTTCCATCGCGGATGTTACAGACTGGGGGAGGGGGAGGGTTACGTCTCCGATTCCCATTCTGATGATCTCCCTGTCAGGGTTCTCTGCCTGGAACTTCTTCACGCGCTTGGCGATGTCAGAGAAAAGGTATGTTTCTTTTACGTTGAGGAAATGAGTATTGAGCTTGATATCCATGGTCTTTACCTCAGAAATTCTAAAATCTTTGAACATTTTATCACCGGTGGACGGGAGAAAAAGCAAAAAAGTTTTCGTACACATGCACAAATGATTGACTGAAAACACGATTAGCATGTAAAAAATAAATGAAGCGCAATACAGTGTATAATAGACGCGTTTAGGTTTATTGATCTGCTCTTTGCTTTAATATCTGACGGAGAACTGTTTTGGAAAGCCAGTGGAGTGTCTTTTATCCCGGGAATTATTCGAATCCGGCAACGGATACGGATGAGACGCTTTACATGCGCATAAAAAGGTCATGCACGAGATTTCCCGAGAGGACCGCGCTTGAATACGGAGCTACCAAACTGTCCTATGCCATGCTTCTCGATAAGATAGATGAAGCCGCATCAGCCTTCCTGAGGCTGGGCGTTGCAAAGGGCGACGTCGTAATGATCGCGATGGGCAATAATCCGTTAAATGTTATAAGTGTTTATGCACTTGATAAGATAGGTGCTTCCGCAGCGCTTGCGGTCCCGAATCTGGCTACCGAATATTTCGCGGGGTTTGCGAACTGCACCCATGCAAAATACTGCATGATGAGCTGCAACCAGTTTCTGAATTATTCCTCGGTGTTGAAGGAGACAGAGATAAAGACTGTCATTATCGGCAAATACAGTGAGCTGGCTTCCGGTTTTACCAGGATTGCGATCAGGTTTTATTCTCTCACGAGTTATGACGGTCCAAAGCCCAGGAACATTCCTGACGGAATAAAGCTCCTTTACTGGAAAGAACTTTTCTCGCTCCCTGATAATCCTTCTGTCCAGGACAACCAGATCCATGACAGGGACTTCTTAAGGAATTCTTTATACCTGTTCCCGAGCAAGCCCGCCGATTGCCAGGCGGCTGAGCTCAATGCCAGGAGCTTAAATATTTCGGCTAATATTTGTGAGATGGTGCTCAAGGCAAATGAGGATCTGACGGGAAAACCTTCCAGAATGCTCTGCCTTAACGAGACATGTTTTTCTTTCGGATTTTCGTTCGGGATCCACAGTGTACTTTCCTGCGGTCAGACAGTTGTGATGTTTACCTGGTATGACCCTGACAAGATATTCTTTGCCATAAGGCGTTCCAAGCCGGACGTCCTTATCGGATATAACAGTACGGTCGCATACCTCAATAAACTGGGCGGTCCGTCTGATGTCATGAAGAGCGTCGAAAGGATCATTGTCGGAGGAGGACTTCTTACGAGCAGCCAGAAGGCCACGCTCTTTGAGATCGCAAAGACAGCGGGCAAGAAGCTCTCACTGTGTTCGGTCACCGGAAGTGATGAGATACTGGCTTATGCATATGGACCTTCAGACCTCCAAAGTGACAGACTGTTGGGCTTCCCGCTTCCGGGTGTCCTGATGCGTATAGCGGACAGCAGCACCGGCCTTGATGTGCCTGAAGGAGGCGAAGGCGAGATCGCTGTGTGTTCACCTGTCTCGACAGGTATCGTCCCGGGCGAGAACGGTAAATATCTGCCGAATTTCAAAAAGCTTCCTGACGGAAGAGTCTGGTTTTTCACAGGCCTTCTGGGCAAACAGGACGGAAACAGGATGTTCTATCTTTCCGGCAGCAAAAGCCGCGAGGCGAGGATCAACAGCTATCCCGTATATCCCGATAAGGTCGATGAGGCCATCCAGATGACTGAAGGTGTAGTCGAATCATGCACCGTTATTGTCGAAAAGCCGGAAGGCCCTGTGCTTATTACTGCTGTCATCCCTGAAGAAGAGTATTTCTACGACAACTCGATGATGGAGGACTTGAGGGACAGGATAACTTCAGAGTGCGAACTGACGCTTCACGAGGCCATGAGGCCTTCGGAGGTGACTTTTCTTGTATCACTTCCCAGAGATTCCAAAGGTTCCATCGATTACGATGCCGTTAAGAACAAGATCGAGATGATCCAGAACGAGGACATGCCGGAGATTGCCTCATCTGACTCTCTGTCCGAATAAGAATTCCTAAATAATTCGTGATATAATCCTTTACAGCGTCAGGGGGGATTGACGCTGAGTTATGGATTTAAGGATAGAGGAGATGATCAAATGAAAAAGAATTCAGTAAGAATGACTGCGCTCGTTTGCTGCGTGGCTATCGTAATGTCCCTTGCAGGCTGCCTTGGAGGTGCTCCGCGCCATGTTGGGACTGAGCAGACAGACGGTGTAAAAATCGACGGAGAGCAGACAGATTCCACGGTCATGACAGATCCGTCTGTGGATCCATCTGTTGATCCGACGGATGTGCAGCCGACAAATCCCACAGGCAATGTCTCTACGGCAGATGAACTTACATATCCTGATCATGTAGCGACATATGCAGAGGTCCATCCAAGCCATCAGCCCGGCAATATCAGCGGCAACGCTGCGGTAAAGCAGCTCTCGGAAGTTGAGATGGATATCCTTCACCACGAGATCGACTGCTACGCGGATGTGGAGATCCTTTTCGAGAATCCTGCAAAATTCGGCTTCGATATAAAGGATGCCACATGGGGAGATTTCACCACGATCGATCAGTATCCTGCAGAAAAGCAGTTCTACCAGACTCAGCTCGACAAGCTCCTGAAGATCAATTACAACTCTCTTCAGGGCGACGACAGGCTCTGCTACGACAAGCTCGTGTATGACTGCGAAGAGAGCATTTACGGCTACTCTTACACCGCATTCAATTACTACACGATGATCTTCAATTACCTTGTAGGTCCCCAGTCCGAGATACTTTTTATCCTTGACGTTTATTCTTTCAACACCGTTGAAGATGCCGAGAAATACATAGCGCTCGTCAAGGACCTCGACAGGTATTATGACCTGATGTGCGAATATGAGGAAACGAGAGCAAAGCTTGGTTTTGCTTCTTCAGACAACAGCTATGAGGAAGCTGCAAAGTCATTCGACAATCTCGTCAAGCAGAAGGATGACTGCTTCCTTTACGATTCTTTCGAGGAAAGACTCGACAAGATCAAGGGCTTATCCGCAAGTGATAAGAGCAGGCTGATCTCCGAGCACGAGAAGGCAATGAAGGAAGTCGCTTTCCCTGAGTTCCAGGAGTGCGCTGACCGCATGAGAAAACTGAAAGGTTCCGGCGGAACCGATGCCGGACTTTGCCAGTACAAGGGCGGAGACGCTTACTATGCATATCTTACGAGACTGCAGACAAACAGCGGTGCGACCGTCAAGGAGAGCATCGATGCATTGGACAAGAGGATCAAGTACGTCTATGACGATTACACACAGATCGCATCCTCGGGCCTCGGCTGGTACAAAGAGTACATGAATCATGCATATTCCAAGGGAAGCATCCAGAAGAACCTGGATTTCCTTTTAGGTGCCGTAAAGAGCGATTTCCCTGATATTCCGGCGCACGAGTACTACCTGATGGACGTTCCGAAGGTTTTCGAGGAGAATTTCTCGCCTGCGGCATACCTCGGATATCATCTTGATAACTTCAATGCGAATATGATCATCATCAACCACAAGAGTGCTGACAGTGATAAGGACTTCGGCGTTACGGTTGCCCACGAGGGCTACCCGGGACACATGTTCCAGTCGCTTTATACGAGAGCTCACACGAACCATCCGTATATGTACCTGTCGACATCGATAGGCTATAACGAAGGCTGGGCTGTTTATGTCGAGAATTATTCGATGAGATATTTCTCCGGCAACGGCGTAACTGATGCGGTTAAGCTCGTCAGCTATGAATCGAATCTGTCACTTCTTCTCAGCACAAGAGTCGATTACGGAATTCATTTCGAGAACTGGTCTTTGAAGCAGTGCGTCGATTACTTCAAGAAGTACGGATTCTCTGTTACGGAGGATTCATTCCAGAAGTATTACACGCTGATCGTTACAGATCCTGCATATTATTCAAAGTACGGAATGGGCTATCTCTGGACCCAGCAGACGATGGAGGATATGCGCGCGAAATACCCGAATAAGACGGACAAAGACATCCATACAGCCTATCTTGATTCCCTTACGGGAACCTTCGATCAGATAAGGAAAAACATGGAAAAGAAGCTCGGCTGAGCCCTGCCTCAAAATTGCACCAAACGCGCCCCGCGGATCTGAACCCCGCGGGGCTTTATTTTGTTACGTTTGCGGGAAGATTACCATTTAATTAATTTTTATATAAAATGATTGAGAAAATAATCGTTGTGTTATAATTAACCTGAATATTTATACGGAGGACGGCTCATGGCTACCTTAACAAGGCTTGCTAGCACGCTCACAGCGCGCTATTTCCCTTCCAGCTCGCTTACTGATGCTTTCTATCTCGACGGCAGACTTTGCGGAAAGAGAGAGACCAGACAGGCTGATATCACAATCGACAAAGATGAGAGAGGTTTCTTCTTCTCGCTTTTCACACATCCTGCGATCGAAGGTTTTGAACCCGGAACCATTCCGCCTTTTGAACCCCAGCTCCGCGGCCTCTGCAACGAAGTTAAGAATGGCCACAAAGAGATCGACGCCATGATCGAGAAGTTCCTGTCTACTGCTGTTGAAGTAGCCGGAACGACCAAGCTTATCGACAATGAGACCAGAGATCCTTATTTCACCGGTGTTATCGTAAGGGATTCCGAAGCGTTTGCCGTAACAATCGGCGGCGGTCTTGCATTCCTTTACAGAGATGACACGATGTTCCCTCTGACAGATGCAGGCATCCCCATGGAGCCCATCGATGCATACGGTAACAGAGTCGGTGACTTCCAGTATTACTGCTCTTCCAAGACAGCTAATGCTCTTTGGTCCAATTTCTTTACACTTACACCTGACGACTGCATCATCCTTTGCAACAAGGCGATCTACGATGCACTCGGCCAGAGAGAGATTCTGAGGATCTTAACGGATGCTGAGGACCAGTGCGATGCAGCAGGTCTTATCCTCACACAGGCTTCCGCAAGAATGCCCAACACACCTATGCAGATCTCCATCTCCTTCGTTGAGAGCGTTACCAAGGAAGAGAAGAGAGGTCTTTTCGGCAGAAAGAAGAAGAAGGACGACTACGAGAGCGAGACACACGAGCTTTTGGAGTCCACAGTTGAGGGCGGTGAAGTAGGTGCTGCTGCAAAGGCTATTGCTGATGCAGGTTTTGTAAGCCTTACTCCTGATGCACCTCTCGTTATCCCTGATATCAGCGGCGATGTACCTGCTGACGGCAGCGTTGCATTCGGCGACAGGGCAGGTCAGCCTTCCGCACAGAAGATCCCTGACGCTGCTCCTGAATTCCCTGACAAGACAGAGCCCATGGAAGAGCTCTCTGCAGAGGAAGCAATGAAGAAGATCTTCGGCGAGATGAAGGTAGCAGCACAGAGCGATTCCGCAGCTGCAGCTAAGGCTGAGGACGCTTTCATCGCTGATTCACCGTTCGTTTTCAATATCGATTCAGCTTCAGTATCTTCTGAACCCAAGGTTATCAATCCTGAACCGGCTCCGGCTATGGAGACAGTTTCAACAACTGAGTTCACTCCTGATAATTCTGACGATTCACCTACGAAGCCTGTATCTGACATCAACTCACTCCTGTTCAGCGCAGGCGGTTCCGGAATCCTTGCTAAGGCTATTTCCGATTCTGCGAAGGCGGCAGCTAAGGAGACATCCGTTTCAGATCTTAAGCAGGAGCCTGTTATTCCTGTAGCTCCTGCAGCTCCTGCAGCACCGGTTGCACCTGTTGCTCCCGTCGTACCTGAGGCACCCGTTGTTGTTCCTCCGGTAGTTGTTCCGGCACCTGCACCCGAAGTAATCAACAAGCCTGAAGAGATCGTTTTCACGGCCGGTGAGGTAAAGGCTGATTCCGGTGAGTCCGATGTTATCGCAAGTGTTGAAGATACTTTCGATCCTTACGGCAAGACAAGCGCTCAGGAACTCAAGAACACAGCACCTCTGGTATTTGGTGAGGATATCGCTCCCAAGTCAGCGCCTGTTCCTTCCGAGGAAGTTTCTTCTATTCCTGTTCCCGAATACGAGATCAAGGAAGAAAAGCCTGAGATCAAGGAAGAAGACAAGCTTAATGTCGATTTCCCTGAAGTAGAGAAGCCTGTTGAAGCAGCAGCTCCCGCAGCACCTGCTGTTTCTGCTGCACCTGCAGCTCCTGCGCCTGAAGCTCCTGTTGCTCCTGCGGCTCCCATCGTTGAAGAGGTGGTTCCTGAAGCAGTTGCAGCACCTTCTGATGACATCATCCTTCCTTTTGGTGATCCTGCTTTCACAACAGCTGAGGCAGCACCTGCACCTAAGGCGGAAGATATCCCGCAGATGCCTCTCTACGATTCAGACAACTACAACAATCCTGTTAATGCAGTCGGTTCAGAACAGAATATCTCTGAGCCTTTCTATAACGCTTCTGTTTATGGGGATTATGCAAATCAGGCTCCCGCAGAAGTTCCGCCTTATCAGCCATATGGCGCTGAAGCTTTCTCTACGGCTGATCAGAGCAGCTACGGCACATACGGCTACCAGAATAATGATATGCAGGGAGGTGTACCAATGGATAACAACGGATATCCTGATTACGGAAATGGTGGGAACGGATATGTCCCGGGTAACGATCAGGCTCCGGCAGGAGATTATGGTGATTATTCCGGCGCAGGATATCAGGATCCCAATGCGGGTTCCCAGTATTATCAGCAGCAGAGTGCACCTCAGGAAGCTTACGGCGGCTACGGCGACCAGCCTCAGGCTTCAGCTTCTTCCTCTTCTTCTCTTGATGAGGAATGGTTCAACAATATCCTTGGCGTAGACGACAGCGGCTCAATATACAGCGGTGAACAGAACTTCGGTTTCAATGCTCCCGTTGAAGCACAGCCCGCAATGCCTGATCCTGTACAGCAGGCTCAGTACACCAATCCCGGACAGACATCCTACAGACCTTCAGGTTCAGGCCCGAACAACAACGGCAGACCTCAGGGTCCTGCACCCCGTACAAATACTCCTGCAGGCAAGGGCGGCAATGGCGGAAACGGCGGCGGAAAGAAGTTTAAGCTTAACCGTAACGGCTATATGTTTATCGCTTTCCTCGCAATCCTTCTTATCTGCATCGTCATCGTAGTATCCCTTATCGCAAGAGGCTGCAGCAAGAGTGCGAAGCCGACAGAGACGACACCTTCAAGCGTTACGGAAGAATCCACAACACCGCCTACGACAACAACGACACAGGCTACATTGCCGGATCCTTCTGCTCCTATCGGATACTTCAAGTTCTCCGACCATATCGGATACAGAACCTGGTGGGATGTATTCCATTACATATATGAAATTGATATCGAGAAGAATAACGATCCGAAGATCGCTATCATCATCACCTACAACAAGCTTGACCCTACAACGTACCAGCCACATAGCGGCGACACACTCCTCCTGCCTCCTAAGGGAGTTATTACAGGAGAGATCGCCCCGACCTGGAATGCAGGCGGATCATCAGTTGCCGGTGAGACTTCAGGCGCCACAACGACCACTCAGGCAGAGGTCAACAGCTCCATCCACCTCACCTGATCCGCTGCAAGCGAAAATCATTACATAAAACAATCAGACCGCCTGCTGTGTATTTCACGGCAGGCGGCTTGTTTTTTGGCTATTTAGTCAACTCATTTTGTAACAAAAAAGTAAGATTCAAGTATATAATGCTATTGCTCTAATAATA
>JAEFBC010000165.1 GCA_016292155.1 Saccharofermentans sp.
CTTCCTCATTGACTTTAGTTCTTTCTCGTATTCCTTATCGTACGTTGATCCGGATTCATCATCAACGTTCTTCTTTGACCTGATATATTCTTTGAGTTCATCAACGTATTCCTTGAGAAGGAAACGGTAGGTTCCCCAGGCACCGAGAGGAAACAGTGGCTCGACCAGGATCAAACATACAGTGTCATATACCGGAGTCTCGCTGGCCATGATATTTGGTATGTTGTAGATCGGCACAAGGAACGTACATACGGCAAAAAACATCATAAAAGAGAAATAGATGACAGGCTCTGCAAGATGTTCAAATATCTCGTAAAGCCTCTCATGACAATAAAAAAATATTATTGCTCCGTACGATATGGTCCAAACGACAAAAATCCAGAACATAAAATTGATTTCACGGGTATAGATCTGATATCCCGCCCCTGCCAAGCCTATGAGTAAGCCGACGACTAATATGCCGATTACGCAATAAACTTGGAAACTGCTTGCATATCTCCGGTATCCTTTCCAGTATTTAGGTTTGTCGGCCAGCTTTTCAGTATTCTTATTCTCCTGGAGGAGCTTGATAAAGGCCAGGCATGCCTGTTCTTCCGAATCGAAAGTGCTGTGCATGGTTTTCTTTCCGAAGTTTCCGTAGAATATCTCCCACTTACCGTCTTTGCGCCGGATCAGATTAAAGCAGCCGTCGAAAACTGCAGGACCGTTCAAATTGATATTTTGGGGATCTATGTCCCAGTTCTCAAGTTCACTTTCAAGCTGATCAATATCCATTTATTGGTCTCCGTCATCTTTTGAAGATTGCTCTTGCTCCGGTTTTGTCTTTTTGGTTCTGACATGATTAATGAATTCGGTTATGTAGCTTTTTACATTGAAATAGAAAAAGATAAAGCCGAAAATTCCGCATACCAGTTCAGTCGTTATCAGCGTGGTGAGGTCTTCGGTGTCACCTGCCATTATACTTGGCATGAGAAATACCGGCACTGCGATCATTGCAGCTATACACAGCAGTGTCAGTATTCCGAAAGCGACCGGCTGTGCCACATATTCCAGTTCGTCTGCCGATTTGTCATCTCTGTAACCGTATGCAAGCAAGCCGAATATGATTGTCCATGCGATAAAGACCCAGAACATGTAACCGTAATCTTTGATGTAGATCTGGACGCCTGCGAAAAATATTCCGATCGACATGCAGAAGAGCGAGAGACCGATCATGATTTTCCTTTGGAGATCTGAATTTGTACGGAAGACTTTCCTACGCTTTTGATTGTTTTGGCGCTCTTTCTTTTTCAGTTCCTTTTTGAGGAGCCGGACAAAAGCATCGCAGGCTTTCTCTTCGCTGCCATATACCTGGAGTTTTCTCTTCTGGCCATACATGCCGTAGAAGATCTCCCATTTGCCGTCTTCACGGTGATGCAGATTAAAGCGGCCATCGTAATTTTCGATGTCGCCTATATTGATGCTGTTCTGGTCGATCCCGAGGGATTCGATCTCCTGATAAAGCTGGTTAATATCCATTTTTCCTGTTCCCCTAATGATTTTATGTTAGCACATATAAGTTCTTTGCGCTTTGGGAGAATTGTCCTAAAAACGGGATTGGTCTTGTGATAGAATTACCACTATATTCGGATGGGTTAATGCATTCCGGCAGGGACCGGATCATGGAATAAGCCTTATGGGGTTAATGTTTATTATTGATTTTGGAGGATAATATGGATAAGAGAATCGTAGAATTTTTGATCAGAGCGAAGAAGGCGACATATGCAGGGAAGGGCGCGGAGACGGATTCTTCAAGGCCTGAGTCCCATGATCTCATTTACCGTGAAGATGACCTGATGTATTACGATACATATTTTGGCGGTGATAAGTTTGTTGGAGAAGAGGCTCTTTGGATATCAGGCAAGCCTTACTGGAGCATGAACTATGCCGGCCGCGTTACAGGTGATAACTTCAGCGGAGATTTCCTTAAGGAAGCGCTTCTCAATGTTCCTTTTGACAAGCCTTTCAGAGGACCGGATGAATACACGAACGGTGATTACACATTTAAGTGTGAGGTTAACGGCACTTTTGAGTGGTTCCAGGGATATGAGACCATAAGTTACAAGGGAAATGACATTTATGAGTGTTATTTCCATGGCGGAATTATCGAATAAGCGTATAATGTCCGGAAAAGAATAAAAGGTAAGGGTTATGTTAAAGAATCTTCGTAAGCTTGTAAGCTACTATAAGCCTTATATCGGAACATTCCTTCTGGATATGTTCTTTGCTGTTATTGCTTCCGCGATAGCACTCGTGATACCGCTTATCGTGCGTTATATCACTTCTGACGTTGTTTACATGCAGGAAGGCGCAAAGGAGAGGATCATCTATCTCGGCATCATTCTTGTGGTGCTCGTGATCGTGCAGTTCTTTTCCAATTTCTACATCACAAACATCGGACACGTTATGGGTGCGAAGATGGAATACAACATGCGCGCAGAGATCTTCTCGCATTACCAGAAGCTGTCATTCTCTTTCTTTGACGATCAGAAGGTAGGCCAGCTCATGAGCAGGATCACAAATGACCTCTTCGATATAACCGAGCTCCTTCATCACGGACCTGAGAATATTGTTATATCGCTCATTAAGATCGTCGGCGCTTTCGTGATCCTGATGGGAATAAGCAAGCATCTTACCGCGGCAGCATTCATTATGCTCCCGTTTATGTTCATATTCGTTTTCTTCCTTAACAAGAGGATGAGAAGAGCATTTAAGGAGAACAGGAAGAAGGTCGCCGAGATCAATTCCAGAGCCGAAGATAACCTGTCCGGCATCAGAGTCGTTAAGTCATTCGCGAATGAAGACATTGAGATAGGTAAGTTCAAGGAAGGCAATGACGCATTCCTTAAGACCAAGAAGAACAGCTATCTTTATCTTGGTCTGTTCCAGTCCGGCATGACTGCATTCATCCTTTTGGTCAACATCGCTGTTATCATTACAGGTGCGGTGCTGATCTCTGACGGCCTGGTCGAGATCCCTGATTTTATTGCATTTCTTTTGTATATCAACACGTTCACGGAGCCTATCAGAGTCATCGTTGATTTCACGGAACAGTTCCAGAACGGTTATACTGGCTTTGAGAGATTTACCGAGATCCTTAATATTGAACCTGATATCAAGGACAAGGAGGGCGCTGTAGATCTGAATGACGTAAAGGGCGACATTTTATTTGATGATGTATCGTTCAAATATAAGGACGGTGCCCACAGGGTTCTGCGTCATATTAATCTTGAGATCGAAGCCGGTTCTTATGTTGCTCTGGTCGGTTCATCAGGAGGAGGCAAGACAACGCTCTGCAGTCTCATTCCAAGATTCTACGATGTTACTAACGGCTCCATTAAGATCGACGATAAAGACATCCGCGACATTAAGCTCAAGAGCCTTAGAGACCACATCGGAATCGTACAGCAGGATGTATATCTTTTCGCAGGAACCGTAATCGAGAACATCAGTTACGGAAGGCCCGGTGCAACGCGGGAAGAGATAATCGAAGCGGCTAAGCTTGCTAATGCTCACGACTTCATCATGGAGCTTCCTAACGGCTACGATACTGATATCGGACAGCGCGGAATCAAGCTCTCGGGCGGACAGAAACAGAGGCTTTCCATTGCGAGAGTATTCCTTAAGAACCCGCCTATCCTTATCTTCGATGAGGCGACGAGCGCACTTGATAACGAGAGCGAGAATATCGTTAAGGAATCTTTGGAGAAGCTCGCGAAAAACAGAACTACGATCGTTATCGCTCACCGCTTATCAACGGTAAGAAATGCTGAGCGCATTCTTGTCCTTACCGAGAACGGAATTGAAGAGAGCGGTACCCATGATGAACTCATGGCAAAGAATGGAATATATGCAGGCCTTTATAAGTGGAATGCGTGAGGTGTTAATATGGACACATTTGCTGACGAGAGAGACTATAAGCTGTTAGATCAGGATAAGTACACATTCTCGGTATTGTCGAGGATCATCAGAGGCGAATTGGAACTTTGCCTTACTGATCACGAGAAGCTCATTATCAGCTTTAGCGGCCAACCGTATCCGGTATGGATATGGACTCCTGACGGAGCTTCAGAAGATGATATGGAGCGCGCTTATCAGATCGCCAAAGAGAATTCCTTTATGGATGGTGAGCACCATTTCAACATTAAGTATGAGCTCGCAGAATTCTTCATTAAGAGAGCTGCTTCAGAAGGCCTGGAACTTAAGATTACGACAAACCTTTTTGCTTACGATTGCCCTTCTCCGGTAGCTCCCTCATCCGTCGTTGACGGTGAACTGCACCTGTGCACGGATGAAGACGCTGATGTGATGGTCGAGTTTTTCGACATGTTCCACACTGAGCTTAATATCGATCAGGAGAGCCTGGAGCAGTACAGACTCTATGTTGAAGACGGCATAAAGACCGGCTCTTTGTATACGTGGAAAAATGGTGACGGCAAGATCATCGCAAGCTGCAACTGGCATCCTGTTCAGGAGATGGCTTCAATAGGTCTTGTGTATACGCTTAAGGAATATAGGAGAAAGCACTATGCTGAGCATCTTGTTTATCAGGTAACAAAGATCGTACAGGACAATGGTTACCTCCCGATGCTTTATACAGATGCTGATTATGTCGCTTCGAATAAATGCTATGAGAAGATCGGCTACATACTCAGAGGAAAACTTTGCACTTTAGGGTGATTTTATGGGCTTTAAATACTGCTTGTTTGATTTGGACGGAACACTTAC
>JAEFBC010000166.1 GCA_016292155.1 Saccharofermentans sp.
AGCACCCCCAGAATTCGCCGTAGATGCCGCTTCGCTTCTTCATTATGTTCCCGCATTTGGGACACGTCTTAAGCGCTCTGGCGGCCTCCGAAGGGCTGGCCATCTCTTTCATGAGGCAGTCGTAAACCTTTTTGTTTATATGGCAATCTGCAAGCGCACGGTGAGCGCCGTCGTAGGAGATGCTGTAGTGGTAAGCAAGAGCTTCCAAAGACCTGCTGCTCAGTTCAGGAAGATATCTTCTTGCGACAGCAAGCGTATCCACATATTCGTTGGGAATGGGCTTTCCTAAGATATTCACGGCGTCGCGCTGGATGAACCTAAGATCGAAGTTTCTGATGTTATGACCGACAAGAATACTGTCGCCGATAAATGCAGTAAACGCCCTCAATGCCTCATCTATCTTCGGCGAATCCTGCACCATGTCATCGGTAATGCCGTTAACGCTGCTGGCCATGTAAGGTATGTGCATGCAGGGATTAACCAGAGTGGAGAATTCATCGGCAACTTCGCCGCCAATGACCTTCAGCGCTGAGATCTCTATAATCGCATCAGTATCAGGAGACAAGCCTGTTGTCTCAAGATCGAAAAGGACATAATCATCAACACGTTTTATGAGCATGTTGTTATTCTCCTGTTGCGAAATAAGAGTTATATTCTGTCATAACAGAATATAACTCATTTTCCTTAATCTTTCGCAGAAATTATACTCCAGTGATTTCAGATATTACTCGCTCCTAACAAGTGGTCAATATCAACTTTTAACCCTTTTGTATTTGTATTCCAATATTGTAATAATTCATTTTGATGTTTAAGAATATATTGTTTGGCTTGCTTTTGATACTTCTTGGGCATTTTCGGATTCTTAGTAAGAACCTCCCCAGTACGAATGCTTATAGGCTCATTGTTATGCTCTCCATCGTAATACACATGTACATGTGGTTCGTTATGTTTGCCTTCTTCGTTAGAATGAAAATAGAAATTGAGTTTCCCTTCGGTATCGTAACTACCCGCGTCTTCGCAGACGTATATGCCAACATTAATAGTACCAGTGGATTCTGGATCAAGAAATGTATCTAATGCATCACAAAAACACAAATCAGGATCATCAATAGAAAAACGAGCTTTAGACGTAATAAAATACATCGTCATTGGTTCTAATAACGTACCATCATAGTTTGCCCATATTGTCCTATGAACTAAATCCTCGAATTCACCTAAAGAAATATTGTTATCAAATTGAACTTCAATAGTCTTGTTATGGTAACTTAATAGTCGTTTGTAAAAACCCGGCGAGTAGAGACCATAACCTTGTCTACGTCTTTCTATTTGATCGTCATGCAATTGACCTTCACTGTATAAATGTATTTCTATAGCAACAGACAGTTTTCTCATAACTTTCTCCTTTATATTATTTAATGTACTAAACATGAGTTGCAAACCTCTCTTTTGATAGAAGCCATCATCACCGTAGAGAACTGTATTATTCACGATGACACTAATTTAATATTAATCCTATTCTTCAAACTTTTATCTATACTGGTTTATAACATAGTTGAACCTCCCTTCACGCCTTAAAGTTATAGACGGGCTTTATCACTTCGACCACATCGACGGATTCCGTGATCACGTCGATGATGTCCTCTAAAGACTTGTACGCCATAGGCGCTTCGTCCAAAGTGTCCTCATTGACGGATGTGGTGAAGATCCCTTCCATGGCTTTCTTATAGTCTTCCATGGAAAGCGTGTCCTTTGCTTTTGTTCTGGACATGAGCCTTCCTGCACCGTGAGGCGCGGAGTAGTTCCACTCGGGATTTCCCTTGCCGATGGCGATAACGGAACCGTCCCTCATGTTGATGGGGATAAGTACCTTCTCACCCTTGTGTGCGGCGATGGAACCCTTTCTTAAGATCATCTCATCAGTATCGATGTAGTTGTGGATCGTGTGGAAGGATTCTCCCGCCGTAAGGCCTGCACGCTCGCAGAGGATCTCGGCCATGAGCTCCCTGTTCCTTTTCGCGAACGCCTGGCAGATCTCCACGTCGTGGAGGTAGTCTTCAAGGTATTCGCCGTAGAGGTAGCAGAGGTCATCGGGCATGGGAGTCTCGCCCTTGAAGGCCTCCCAGCGGAGTTCCTTCAATGCTGCCTGGATCTCTGATGCACGGCCCTGTTCCTTGTACGTACGGATTATCTCATCACGGTCTGCAAGGTATGAGCCGTAGCCCTTTTCGAGCTTTATCGCAAGCTTCTGATAGAATTCGGCGACCTGCTTTCCGAGATTTCTGGAGCCGGAGTGGATGACGAGATATTTTGTTCCGTCAGAGGCTTCATCGATCTCGATGAAGTGATTGCCGCCGCCTAAGGTGCCGAGAGATCTGACGAGTCTTCCGGCGTCCTTAAGCTCCCTGTAGCACTTAAGTCCTGTAAGGTCGAACTTCTCCCTGCGTCCTTCCCAGACATTCATTCCGGAAGGGATGTAGTGCGCCGCGGCATCGACCATCAAGTAATCGATGTCGCCCTTGCCGAGATCGACCATGTACATTCCACAGCCGATGTCGACACCGACCACATTGGGCACGACCTTGTCTGTAACTGTCATCGTGGTTCCGATCGTGCATCCCTTGCCGGAGTGCACGTCGGGCATGATCCTTATCTTAGACCCTTCGGTCATGGGGTAATCGCACATTCGTCTGATCTGACAGATCGCTTCCTCTTCCACGACCTTCGCATAGCAGAGCGCCGTGTTTACCTTTCCTTTTATCTCTATAGCTTCCATAGTTTTTCCTTTCTTTTATTGAGGGCTCTGGCCCTCCCCAAAGGAAGGTCAGGCCACGATCTGCTTATATCTCTCAGCGCCGATGACGCTCATCATGAAAGTGTAAGGGTCCATTCTGTCATCCTTCAGCATCGCGAAGATCTGGGGAGACATGCCGGAGACCAGCGTTACACCCTGTTCGTTCTTCCTGACAGGCTGCTGTCTGTTGAAGCTGTTGACGTTC
>JAEFBC010000167.1 GCA_016292155.1 Saccharofermentans sp.
ATGACTGGCAGGCATGGGGGCCTGCTTTTATTATTTATATAGTCGCAACTGATTAGATGTGATAAAATTCATTAATATGCCCGAGCCTCGGGTTTGGGATTATCGGAATATTAAGGAGTCATATTTTGGATTATCTGGAAGGATTGTTACTTGGTAGATTATGGAGCGATACGGATTATGAGAACCGTAAGCATTTCGGTTTATTCATTCTGTATGGACTTTTTGTCGACGCGATAGTCCTTTATATCTACATCCTCGGAAGAGGCCTTTTGGGATTCGGCGTACTCGGACCTATCCACATTGCCGTTTTCGTTTTGCTCTTCCTTGCAAATCCGTTTATCTGCTTCAGGTACTACCGAATGCCCTGGTGGGGCAAGATTTTTATATTAGCAGTTAAGATTTTTAAAGCTTATCTGGTCATCAGCTATACGGTCAGCCTGCTCCTTCCGAGGCTCAATGTAAAAGTTGACGATCTTCAGGATTTTCTTATGAGTTATCTCAACCAGACGCTTGAGAAATATACAGAGAAATTCGTAGCGACCGCCGGGTCCTTTTCAACAGTGGTAGGCGTCCTTGCCGGAGGCGTACACGTTGTAGGAACAGTTCTGCTCCTCATCCTGGCAGCAGTAGTTATCCCGAGCCTTATTTTCCTCGTTGTAAAATATGTTCAGCTCGCATGGGACTGGGTCGTAAATATGCTTATCATCAAGAGGTTTTTCCCTCAGCGCAGATAATGAGGTTTTAAGGAGGCTATATGGCAGAGCTTAGAGACAGAATCGACATAACAGTTGAAGAGCTCGAGGAATCACTCGGTGCCGTCAGGCTCCCGCGTTTTATCGCTGAGTCGGAGAAAAGTTTTGTGGGAAGGATCGATTCCATTTGCGATGAGATCTGCTCTGATTCAAACAAGAGAGCTATCTTCGTATCAGGACCCACATCCTCAGGCAAGACGACTTTCACATTAAGACTTTCCAACACGATCAATAAGAGAGGCAGGAAGGCTGTCCATTTATCTCTTGACGATTACTACAACATCAAGGATGTTAAGTGCGACAAAGAAGGCAGACCTGATTTCGAGACCATTGACGCATTGGATGTCGAGAGGATCCAGAGAGATATCAAGACGCTTTTGGACGGCGGCACAGTCGTTCCCCCGTTCTTTGATTTCAACATCAGAAAGCAGATGGAAGGCGATCCCGCCAATGCGATCTTCCTTGGTGATGACGGTGTTCTGGTCGTTGAAGGCCTTCACGGATTATCTCCCAGGATCTCAGGCGAATGTCCGGCTGAGAAGTGTTCGAAAGTATTCATCATGCCCTACGGCAATGTATACTGCGATTCCAAGCTTATGGACAGCAACGAGATAAGACTTTTAAGAAGAATAATCAGGGACTACCGCCACAGAAGCGCGCATGCCCTTGCCACGATCGACTACTGGCCGATGATCCAGAAGTCGGAAGAGAAATATTACGAAGAATATCTTACAAGTGCCGACTATCACGTCAATTCATTCCTGGCTTACGAGAGCCTGATCGTCGCACCCATGGCCATGGGCGACATCAGCGAAGCTTTGGATAAGGCTCTTAACGGCTCTATCGAACCGTCCGTCTTTATGGAGAAGTCTCCTACGGGCAAGCCTTTTGCAGATCTTTCTGCCGCACTTGTAAAGGCAAATAAACTTATGGGGCACTTAGGAAAGATCCCTGTGATCAGCCCCGAACAGGTACCCGCTGAATCGATACTGAACGAATTCATCGGTTCCTGACCACTGAGAGATAAGGAGGCATAAAATGCCTATCAGAATAGCAGACAATCTTCCTGCAAGACACATACTTGAACAGGAAAGAATATTCGTTATGGAGGAGAACAGGGCCCTTTCCCAGGACATACGTCCTATAAGGATCCTGATCCTCAATCTCATGCCCGACAAAGCGACCACGGAGACACAGCTCCTCAGAGCTCTTTCGAATTCTCCAATCCAGGTCGACGTCGAGTTCTTATTTACAAAGACACACCAGTCGAAAAACACACCCGTTGAACATCTCTTGAAGTTCTATAAGACTTTCCCTGATGTAAAAGACGAGTTCTTCGACGGCATGATCATCACAGGAGCTCCTATTGAAAAGCTTCCTTTTGAAGAGGTCGATTACTGGCCTGAATTGGTTGAGATAATGGAATGGAGCAAGACACATGTCTATTCCACTCTCCATCTCTGCTGGGGCGCTTTTGCCGGCCTTTACTACCATTACGGCATTCCGAAGATCGTTCTGGATAAGAAGGTTTTCGGTGTTTTCGAGCACTCAATGACATGGTCAAGACCGGTTAAGCTCTTCAGGGGCTTTGACGACATCTTCTATGTGCCTCATTCACGTTACACTGAGATCAGAAGGGAAGACGTTGAGAAGAGATCTGACTTAAGGATCCTCTCCGAGTCTGAAGAATGCGGTATCTATGCAGTATCCGATCTTCACGGCAGACAGTTCTTTATTACCGGCCACTCCGAGTATGACAAGGATACACTGGACAGGGAATATAAGAGAGACCTGGCTGCAGGCCTTGACGATGTTGACGTTCCGAAGAACTACTATATCAACGACGATCCGTCTTTAGGACCTCTCTTAAGATGGAGATCCTCTGCGACCCTGATGTATACGAACTGGCTCAACTACTACGTATATCAGGAGACTCCGTTCGACATCAACCTCATCAAGAGCATCAGGAACGAAGACCTCGAACCTAACAGGGATTTGGAGAAAAATGGCTGAGATGGTTAATCTTACAAGAGATCTGATATCAGGATTCGAACCCGCAAGGCCTGAGGACGGCCATAAGAACACATTCGGAACCGCGCTTATCTGCGCAGGCTCTGAATACATGACCGGCGCAGCCGTAATGGCAGCAGGCGCCGCACTCCGTTCAGGCGCAGGTCTCGTTAAGGTGTTCTCCGAAGAGAAGACTTTAGATGCCATCAGAGCCTCAGAGCCCTGTGCTCTTCTCTCATTAAGACCTGAAAAGACTGCTGAGCTCTTAAGAAAAGCAAAGGAGCTCTGCGCTTCTTCATCTTCTGTTCTTATCGGTTCCGGGATCCCGCAGGATATGAAGGATCTTGAAGCACTTATCTGCCGTTTCCTCGAGAATGCCGGCAATGTGGTGCTCGATGCGGGAGCTCTTTTGTCCAAGCCCGATGCATGGGGAAGGATCTCTGAATGCCTTAAGGCCAGAAAGAACCCTGCCGTAATTACTCCCCACATTGGTGAGTTTGCAAGATTATTAAGACTTCCGAAGTCCGAAGTATCTGAAAGGGCGGAAGAGCTTGCCATTGAATTTGCAAAAGACAACAACGTGGTTGTGGTCCTTAAGAGCGCAAAGACTCTGATTGCCGTACCCGGCGGAGAGCTTTATGTAAATGATGCTCCCAACAGCGGTCTTGCAAAGGGCGGCTCCGGCGATGTCCTTGCAGGACTTATCACAGGATTCATTGCACAGGGCATGGAGCCTTACAAGGCAGCATGCTCTGCTGTATTTATCCACTCAAAGGCAGGGGAGATCGCGGCAGATGATATCGGCGCAAGGGCGATGCTTCCGACGGATCTTTTGGTTTATCTGCCTGAAGCATATACGGATGCCGGATGGGGATGTGAAGATGACTGATTATATTAACAGCAACTACGACCGTTCATGCGTTGAGATCGATCTTAACGCCTTGAAGCATAATTTCGAGGAGATCAAAAAGGCGACCACACCCGGCACGGGCATCCTTGCCGTCGTTAAGGCTGATGCATACGGCCACGGCGCTATCGAGATCGCAAAGACGCTTATCGATTCTGGTGCGGCAGGTCTTTGCCTTGCAACGATCGATGAGGCTGTCGAGCTCAGAAAGCACGGAATCGATGTTCCCATGATGACTTTGGGATTTACCGATCCAGTAAGATTCAGCGATGCGGTCAGATACGACGTTGAGCAGTCCGTTTATTCTTATGAGATCGCGAAAGCATTATCTGATGAGGCTCTCTCTCAGGGCAAGAAATGCAAGATCCATATAAAGCTCGATACCGGCATGGGAAGGATCGGCTTTAAGACCGACGGATCCGAGACAGAAGAGATCGTTAAGTCCTGTACTCTGCCCGGAATAGAGCCGTATGGCGTTTTCTCGCATTTCGCGGTTGCCGATACAGATGACGATGACTACACAAGGGAACAGTATTCCCTGTTCATGAACCAGATCGAAGAACTTGGCAAGAGAGGCATTCACTTTACCAAGAGACATATCTGCAACAGTGCGGGAATATTAAGATTCCCCGAGATGCATCTGGATCTCGTAAGAGCAGGCATTATCCTCTACGGCCTTATGCCGCCCGGATGCCCCAAGCCTGTTACAGATATCGACCTTAAGCCCGTAATGAACTGGTATGCAAAGGTAATTCACGTCAAGACCGTTCCTGTCGGAGCGACTATCAGCTATGGCAGACATTTCGAAGCTTCTCGTCCTACAGAAGTTACAACGGTCGGAATCGGCTATGCTGACGGCCTTTCAAGAAAGCTCTCCAACGGCTTTGAGCTCGTCATCGGAGGGAAGAAGTGCCCCATAATCGGCAATATCTGCATGGATATGTGCATGGTGGATACGACAGATCTTGAGACAAGACCTAAGGTCGGAGACAAGGTTACAGTGTTCGGCAGCGAGAGATCTGCGGACGAACTTGCTGATGCTTTGGGCACCATTAATTATGAGATTACCTGCGACGTTGGCAAAAGAGTCAGAAGACTCTATGTCGGAGGCTGATTTTTTCTCCTATATTATTTAAAAGTTATTCGGTGAAAATCGCTAAGATTTGCGCTATAATACATACGCTTTATTTTTATACCAAGGAGAATGCCTATTAATGGATACATTACGCGAGAGCTGGAAGACACCGGAGATCAAGAAGAAGATACTCTTCACCTTCCTTATCGTTTCCGTCCTCTGTCTTCTTACTATCATTCCGATTCCCGGCCTTAGCCATGCTGCAGCAACAGCAAAGATCAGCAACGATTGGGGCAGCGTCGGAACAGTAATCGACATCCTTTCATGCGGAGCTCTTACAAATGCTTCGATCATAAGCCTTGGTATTTTCCCGTTCCTTGTAGCTTCAATCATCATGCAGATCTTAACTCTTGCTATTCCGAAGCTCAGGAATCTTGTTCAGTTAGGCGAAGAGGGTTCAAAGGTCATTGCCAAGTACACAAGGATCGCAGGACTTATCGGTGCCGGTGTTTTCGCAGTTCTTTTCTGCCTCGGCATGACAGATGCAGTCGTTACAAATATCAACTTCTGGGTCGCTATCGTTATCTGCGGAGTTTCAGTAGGTATCGGCAGCGCTTTCTGCGGATGGTGTGTAGAACTCCTTAACACAAAGGGAATCGGCAACGGCCTTACGATCATCATTCTTGCAGGCATCATCCACAATATCCCTCATGATCTTCTTACGCCTTTCTTCAATGCGTACGAATTAGGACTCGTTTGGGCTCTCGTTTATATGATCATGGGAATCCTTCTTGCCATCGGCATGCTGTTCCTCTCACTCCTCGTTAACCTTGGCGAGAAGAAGATCAGGATCATCTTCCAGAAGAGAACCGTAGGCATGAAGCAGTACGGAATGCAGAACCAGGTAATCCCGCTTAGAGTTGCACAGGCAGGAATCACACCTGTTATCTATGCAATGACTGTATGCATGTTCGTTCCTTCCATCATCACGATGGTTGCTCCCGGTTCAGAGAATTCCTGGTTGTCCTGGGCACATAACGCTCCCACAAGCTTTATGTTTATTCCTTTCTTCATCATCTTCCTGGTTTTCTTCACATATGTTTTCGCATTGATGCAGTTCAATCCTTATGATATTTCGAACCAGATCAAGCAGAACAACGGCTACATCCAGGGTATCAAGCCCGGCAAGCCGACATCACAGTATCTTATGTCTGTTTACAGCAACCTTAACAGTGCTGATAACTTCTATCTTATCGCAGTCTGCGTTCTGCCTCTGGCATTAAGCTTTATCCCCGGCCTCAGCAGCATTGCTTTTGCAGGAATCGGCCTTGTTATTGTCGGCGGCGGATTCATCGAAATGAAGACACTTCTCGACAATGCCCTCAAGGCAGAAGAGGACAAGCTCAAGCAGGCAGGCAAAGACAAGAAGCGCAGCAAGAACTACAACAAAAAGTAAGGGAGGAAATAATATGAATCTGATCATCTTAGGTGCACCGGGTTCCGGAAAGGGAACATCAGCAACCGTATTAAGAGAGAACTATTCTCTTGCTCATATCTCTACGGGCGATCTGTTCAGATACAACATCAAAGAGAATACTCCCCTCGGAATCGAAGCAAAGTCATACATCGACAAGGGCGCTCTCGTTCCTGACGATGTTACCATCAGAATGGTTGAAGACCGTCTCAGCAATCCCGACTGCGAGAAGGGTTATATCCTTGACGGATTCCCGAGAAACATCGCTCAGGCTGAAGCGCTCGACAAGATGCTCGCAGCTAAGGGTTCAAAGATCGACGCAGTTGTTTATGTAAAGTGTGATGACGAGATCATCATGGACAGAGTTACAACAAGACGTGTCTGCGAGAAGTGCGGCGCAAGCTTCAACGTCAAGTACATGCCCACAAAGGTAGAGGGCGTATGTGACGTCTGCGGCGGCAAGGTCATCCAGAGAACTGATGACAACCCGGAGACAGTTGCCAAGAGACTTGAGACATACAGAGTCAACACTCAGCCTCTTATCGACTTCTACAACGAGAGAGGAATCATCGTTGAAGGCAACAATAACGTTGACTCAAAGACCTGCATAGAATCCATTGAAGCAGGACTTAAGAACCTCGGACTCTAATTAGAAATAAGGTATAAAAATGGTAGAGATCCTTACCAATGAAGAATTTGAGAAGATGAAGGCAGCAGGCAAGATCCTGCAGCATGTCTTCAAGGCCTGCAGAGATTACATCAAGCCCGGTGTAACAACACACGACGTTGATAAGCTCTGCTATGACATCATCAGATCCTACGATGCCATCCCTTCTTTCCTCAATTACGGCCAGCCGCCGTTCCCCGGAACGATCTGCGCATCCGTCAACGATGAAGTCGTTCACGGAATCCCCAGAAAATCCAGGGTCCTTGAGGAAGGTGACATCCTCTCGGTCGATGTCGGCGCCATCCTTGACGGCTACCAGTCAGACGCATGCAGAACATACATGGTCGGCACTGTAGCTCCTGAGGTTAAGGATCTTGTCGAGCGCACAGAGAAGTCATTCTGGATCGGCCTTGAATATGCCAAGGTCGGCATGAGGACCGGTGATATCGGACATGCCATTCAGGAATACTGCGAAGGTTTCGGTTACGGAGTCGTAAGAGAACTTACAGGTCACGGAATCGGAACAACGATGCACCAGGATCCCGATGTTCCCAACTACGGAAGACCGGGACACGGCTATAAACTTAAAAAAGGTATGGCAATCTGCATCGAACCGATGATAACATTGGGTACACGCGAGATCGAACTTCTGGACGACCGCTGGACCATAGTTACACAGGATGGCAAGCCTGCCAGCCACTACGAGAATACGATATTAATAACGGATAATGGTCCGTATTTAACAACCTATGATTATGAGGAGGGTTTTTAATGGCGAAGGAAGATGTTATTGAAGTACTGGGAGTAGTTGATGAAGCATTGCCCAATGCAATGTTCAAGGTAAAGCTCGACAGCGGACACATTGTTCTTGCTCATTTGTCAGGAAAGCTTAGAC
>JAEFBC010000168.1 GCA_016292155.1 Saccharofermentans sp.
AAGAACGCCTGACTTTGCGCAAGAACGCTTAAATCTGCGAAGTGCACTGTCAAGGGACTCGCCTTCCTTAACTTTAATCTCAGACATCTTTATCCCCCCTCTCGTGCGTGGAATTTAAACTCGGATATTATATAGGACGTCCGTAAATAAGTCAAACGCCCGTTGTATCCGTTGATTTTTCCCTGTTTTTCTTGGCAGCGGCGTTCCCTGCAAGCAAGCCGGTTCCGATACCTATGGCGGCCATGACGGCGCCTGCGAAAAACATGCCGAACCCGGGCAGGTTGAAGTGCGAATATTCGTTGTGCAGCATGTTTGAGAGGCTGAATGTGGCGTATTCCGCGAGCATGTACATGATGCCGTAGAAGATCACCATAAGCCACTTGGATGCGCCCCACATCTGATCCCTGCCGATGAAGAAAGCCGTAACGACTGTTACAACCGGCAGGATAAGATAGAATGCCAGGAACGAATAGCCCATTTCGTTGCCAGTGAGAATTCCGCCTTCGCCAAGCCAGAACAGGACTATCAGGAGCACCCAGGCTACGATGTAGATGCCGATTGTGATGATGCGGCTCTTTCTTGTCTGGCTCTTAACTACGTTTGTCGATTCTTCCAAATGTTCAAGATATGTGGATTTCATGTCTTTATCCTCCTTTAACAAGGCGTCTAAGGAAATGGAATAAAGATCGCTCATCTTGACTACGCTGATGATATCCGGGTAGGATTTGTTGTTTTCCCAGTTGGATATCGTCTGTCTTGTTACGCCCAATTCTTCGGCGGCCTTTTCCTGTGTGAGGCCGGCTTCATTCCGGGCGTTCCTGATTTTCGATCCTATTTCCATCTCGAAAACTCCTTTCCTTGCCGTTATGGTATTGGAGGATCAGATGCCCGTCTATCAAAACACTTGGACATGGGGCAGAAATCGACGTAAAAATGCTTTTACATCGCTTATTTTGCCTTGCTTCAGGACTTTTTTCAACTTGGGATCATTCCCTGAAATAAACGTAATAAGGGATATATTCGGCGTCTTCGAGCTTAAAGATCATCCGGCTCTCGTGCAGTTCCCATCTGTAGCCGTTTTCTTCAAGATCAGGCATTCTGGAATTTGTGACAACGACGTCAGGCACTTTTCCGCAGTAGGTGTTCCGCTCGACGTCTCTTTTCCAGATGAAGTATGTCTTGTCTTCGTAGTCGTTGATGTAGATGCTCTCATCGAAATAAGGTGATACCGATATCGAATAAAAGCCCAGTCCGACGATGTTTGCGCCGGCTTCATGATAAGGCCTTACCATATCTGCGATCTCCTTGGAGGGTGAATACGGATTACGGTAATCGTACCAGACAGAATAAAAGCCCGTGAAGCACTGCACGGAAAGAAGGAATATCACCAGCGCATTGGTTAAAAGATTTCCGAACTCCTCTTTGCGGCCCTTTGTTTTCTTAAACTCGTCGCGGAAGATCAACATAAGCGCCACGATGAGGAAGAACAGATATGTCATGTGCCACAGTCTCTGGTACATGAAGATCATGTAAAGGACCAAAGGCAAAGACATGACGAGGACTCTGACAAGACAGTTGCGGAAATAGTAGACCAGCAGCAGGACTACTGCGAGCAGGAATACGTACTGCACTATCTTATTGTGAACGCTGAATAACAGTGCATTTGTTGCGGATTCGGCAAAAGATATCCTCCCGATTCCGAAAGAACAGTCTTCCGGCGGCAGCGAAAGTACGCATATCAGAGCCATGAGAAGACCTGTCGCATAGAAAGTGAATTTGAATTTCTTATTCTCTGCATCCTTCGTTTTGCCGCTCAGCATCATGATGAAATCCCACAGCATAAATGAGCACGAGATGATAACTCCGTATGAGCTGGACATGCCCAGAAGGAACAGTGCCACGTGATATCTTACCGGTGCTTTATAACGTTTCTTGTAGAAGAGAACGATGAGCATCATTGCGGGGAAAACCATCGCATAAGCTCTTGCTGAGACAGCGTTCTGGAAAATAACAAAATACGAGAACGGCAGGATCACTTTTGCGGCCACAGGTGCGTCCGTGAAGAAAAGGATCACAACGCCTGCAGCAGTTAAAAGAAGCGGAACGATATAGACGTGTCCGTAATCAAGTCCCAAAAGCTGGAATGCCTTCAGGATAAAGTGCCAGCCGGGCAGCGTGCCTTCGTATTTGATCCAATATAACAGGTCAGATAATGTGTGATTGTCACGCGCGATAAGCCAGCTCTGTGCTTCGTCAGCCCACGGCTCGTGATGGCTGCCTGCAAAAATGCCGATGCATATAAAGGCGATAAAGACTACGCCGTATAATATCCAGAGTCTGCTGATCTTTTTAGAGTTCATAAGAACTTATGAGAAGAATTTCAAGACTCTTATGGCAAGGCCCATGTCCGCTTCCCTGTTGTGCGCGGAAACGTCTTTTCTGTTGTGGATCTCCTCACGGTTCTTGTGGTAGAACTCGTAAGATCTTAAGAGCATGTCCTCGTTCTTCATAGTAGGCTCCCAGCCAAGCTCTCTTTTTACCTTGCTGGTATCGAAAATAAAGGTGGAGGATATCATGTTGTACTGATATACGCCCAGAGGTGATATTCCGAGGTGATAGCAGGCCTTCATCATGAACTTTGCAAATCTCGGTGGGAAATGCGCGAGCTTGGACTTCGATGTGGAGTGGTCTACTACATACTGGTATGTGTAGTTGAAGCTCTTAACATCATCGGAACCGATATTGAAGATGTCGCTCTTGTTGTGGTTAAGCGCGAGCTCACAGGCGCGTGCGAGGTCCTTTGCATAGATGAACTGGTAACGGTTCTCGCCGTTTCCTACAAGCCAGAGCTTCTTGTTGTCGTCAACGAATTCGTAAAGGATCGCAAGAAGTCCGAGACGGCCCTCATCCATGATTGTCGGGCATCTGAAGATGATGGCATTTACCTTATCCGGTGCTGACAATAAGATCTTCTCGCCTTCGAGCTTGGATCTGCCGTAGATCTCGACCGGTGCGGGCTCTTCCTCCTCTGTTACGAGGTAATCGAAATTCGTACCCCACAGGCAGTTGCTCGATGTGAAGATGATCTTATCAACGCCATGCTTAATTGCCATATCGAGAATGTTCTGTGTGCCGTCAACATTTGAGGTCCAGAGCTCTTTCATCATCTTGCGCTCGTGTGCGAGCATTGCCGCAAAATGGAAGACTGCATCGAATTTATAGGAGGAGAAGATCTTTTCGAGGAGCTCCTTATCTCTTATATCGCCTTTGAAGCTGATGAATTTCTCGTCCTTGAACTCGCTGTCACAAAGATCGATATTGACCAGAGTGTGGCCCTTTCCGACCATGTAACGTGACATGATCTGACCGAAGAATCCTGATCCGCCTGTAACCAAATAAGTACCCATGTTTTTCCTCCAGTTTATGCGGCAATCAATGCCAAAATGTCTTTAACCAAAAATGCGGCGACAAAGCCGATCGAGATAGCCGGAGCCAATGAGATCTTTCTCTTCTTAGCTCTGCATACGAGCACGAAAACAATGCCTAAAACAAGCGCGGTGCATACTGCAATAACAGAGCCCTTAAAGCCCAGGAAGAGCATTACGCACATAGCAAGTTTTGTGGGTCCGTAGCTGACCTTGGTCTTCATTATCCTTCCGATGACCGCAGTGGCAAGCGCCATAAGAAGTCCCAGTGCTACAGATGCAATGAGTCCCTCTATCGCAAATCTCTGAATGTCCTGTCTGAAGCCTGCCGAAATGATCCATACGACAAGAATCGCTGCAAGGAACCCGTCAGGTATAACGCCTGAATCCCAGTCTGCCAAAGATAATCCGAGAAGGAGCATCTCAAGCGCCAAAGCTGAAATGACTGCCGCGTCGACGACGCCGTGAAGCGCGAGCGTACCGGCAAATAAAAGTCCCAGCAAAATCTCAAAGATCAGGTCTCTCGGCGGAACCTTGGATCCGCAGTATCTGCACTTACCCTTAAGCGCAATGTATGAAATGATCGGGAAAAGATCTGCAGTCGATAATTCGTGGCCGCATGTATCACAGTGGCTGTGGCCAAGCATCCAGTCCTCGTGACGGACAACACGCCATGCCGTGCATGTGATAAAGCTCGCGAAAACAGCACCGAACAAGAACGCCAGGAATATCAGGTAATAGCCTACAAAAGGTATCTGAAACAACGGGTATGAAAAATCCAAGATCGGTAGTCCTCCTTTTGCAGACCTCTATCAATTAATTATATAGGATTTTTGCTAATTGTGGCGGAAAAGTGTCAAAATTTCTTCGATAAAATTAACAAGCGGCACCTGCAGGATATAAACAACGGGCTCTGTAACAATGTTACAAAGCCCGCACACCTTGTGTTTATTGAGTTTTAAGCTTATACGGTAAAGGTTGATGCCTTCCTGCCGGTAAGGCTTTCCGTGAGGCTGTCGGGCTGGCCGAAGCCTACGAAGAAGTTAAATCCGCCCTGAGGATCCACCTTCTCACCCTTATCATTAACGACCTTGAATCTGTCGGACGGGATATCGATCTCGACAGTACCATTGCTGCCTGCATCAAGAGTGATCCTGCCAAAGCCGGCAAGTCTTGTGTTCTTAACCTCATTGGGATCATCAGCCTTCATGTAGACCTGAACGACTTCAGAGGTCTTTATATCACCAGTATTTGCAACGGAAGCCTTTACCGTGATGCCGCTGTTCTTATCGCCTGTGTATTCGACAGAAGTGATATCCATCTTGCCGTATGTGAGACCGAAGCCGAACGGATAGAGCGGCTCTGTCTCCAGGTAACGGTATGTTCTTCCCTTCATTGAGTAATCCTCAAAATCAGGAAGGTCGTTTGTATCCTTATAGAAAGTTACAGGGAGCTTGCCGGAAGGATTGACCTTGCCGAAGATGATGTCACCGATCGACTGGCCGCCTCTTGCACCGGGATACCATGCCTGAAGGATCGCAGAGGACTTGTCATTAAGGGCGCTCAAGTCCATAGCTGAACCTGCGATAACTACAGTGATGAAGGGCTTGCCGGATGCGATGACCGTATCAATCAGTTTCCGCTGTGTTTTAGGGAATAAGAGATCCGGCTTGTCGCCTGATCTGTACATGTTGCCCTGGTCGCCCTCTTCGCCTTCGAGAGTCTCGTTAAGACCTATTACGAGGATAACAAGATCGGACCTGCTCATTACGGCCTTCGCCTCAGCGATCCTGTGATAATCGCGTGAGAGAACGTCAGGCTTTGTGAGGCTTAGGTCGCAACCGTCGGAGTAAAGGATCCTCACATCGTCTCCTGCGGCGTTCCTGATGCCCTCTAAGGCCGTTATGTACTCAGATGATGTTCCATAGTAGTTGCCGACGAGGCACGCTCTGGAATCAGCGTTAGGGCCGATTACGGAGATGACCTTGGTCTTGCTCTTATCGATAGGAAGGATTCCGTCATTCTTGAGGAGAACGATACTCTCATCTGAAGCTCTCTTTGCAACTGCAATATTCTCTTTTGTCTCGACATCAAGATATGAGAGGTTATCATATTCAGTCTCATCAAACATGCCGAGGATGAATCTTGTGGTAAAGAGTCTTACTGCAGCCTGTCTGATAGTTTCCTCAGTAACAAGGCCCTTGTTGTAAGCGCTCATTAAGTGAAGATATGTGCATCCGCAGTTAAGGTCGCATCCCTTATTGAGTGCGAGCGCTGCGCTCTCCTCGCTGTTCTTTGTTACCTTGTGGTGCTCATGGAAATCTCTGATCGCCCAGCAGTCTGATACGATATGGCCTTCAAAATTCCACTTGTCACGGATGACGTCCTGGAGATAAGAGTGGCCGCAGCAGGGTTCACCGTTAGTCCTGTTGTAAGCACCCATCACGGACTCAACCTTTGCTTCCTTAACGCATGCTTCAAAAGCAGGCATGTATGTCTCATAAAGATCCTTGTCATTACATGTGGCATTGAACTGGTGTCTTACAGCTTCCGGTCCTGAATGAACCACGAAGTGCTTTGCGCATGCAGCTGTTTTCATGTATTCGCCGTCACCCTGAAGTCCTTCGATGAAAGGAATTGCGAGCTTGGAGATGAGCACCGGATCTTCACCGTATGTCTCCTGACCTCTGCCCCACCTCGGGTCTCTGAAAAGGTTTACGTTAGGTGACCAGAAAGTAAGTCCCTTATAGATGTCGCGGTCACCGTTAGCCTTGTATTCGTTGTACTTCGCACGGCCTTCTGTAGCGCACACCTCGCCTACTTCGCCCATGAGTTCAGCATCGAAAGTGGCACCAAGACCGATCGCCTGGGGAAAGCTCGTAGCAGTTCCTGCTCTTGCTACTCCGTGAAGAGTCTCATTCCACCAGTTGTACTCCGGGATGCCGAGTCTGTCGATTGCAGGAGAATCGTATCTGAGCTGCGAACATGCCACTTCGATGGTCATTTTGCTAACTAATTCTTCGGCTCTTTGCCTGGCTTTTTCTCTGTTCATAGCTATATCTCCTGTCTTCGAAAATATGATGATTAGATTCTACATTATCCCAAAACACTTATGTATCAGATTCCGATTTGATATTTTACATATTTTGCTATTTTATTGCCCAAACAGGCTTGAAAATGACTAATTCAGTATATAAAATTGTAGCATTGACGCTTCACGAATGGGGAAATTAGAATGCAGTTTAACGATAATTCTGTGCCCGGTAAATATCAGCAGCCTATCGGCAGTTTCGCAGGCCGTATTGTCAGCAATGATGTTGAGGAAGTTGATTTTATACCCGGCGCTAACATGCGTATCTGGTACAACAACCGCTCTGAGGACTACCCTGTCCACAAGCACAGTTGTCTTGAGATCACGATCCCTATTGAGAAATCCTACACTTATATTTTCGATGACAGAACCATAATCCTTAAGGAAAAAGAGATCCTTATGGTACCGCCGGACATGCTGCATAAGATTGCAGGAACTAAATCCGGTATCAGGTTTATCTATCTGTTCAATGTGGATTTCTTAAAAGGATTTTTCGACTACGAGGAATTCAAAAAGCTTATAAAGGAACCTCTTCTCATCACTCCGGAGACACATCCGGAAGTGTACAGTCTTATTTTCGAGAGGTTCATGGAGATCAACGATCTTTACTTCTTCTTCTCGACTACGGTAAAAGAGATTTCCATCTTCAGCAAACTTATGGATGTTTTCGGAATGCTCATGAAAAAGGATTATTCCGACAGCCTTGTTGTTATCCAGAACGATAAGCAGCGCGAAGTCTACATCAAGTTCAAGTCACTTGCTGAATGGCTCGCTATGCACAGTTCCGAGAACGTCTCCATGGATGAAGCGGCTAATCACGTCGGTTATTCCAAGTTCCATTTCGCGAGACTGTTCAAGGAATATACAGGCATGACCTTTAACGACTACCAGACCACGTTAAAGCTCAAAGAAGTCGAAAGGCAGTTGACTGACACAGACCTTCAGATCAGCGATATCGCAATGTCCTGCGGCTTCAATAACCTGACATCCCTTTCACGCTGCTTTAAAAAGCAATACGGGTGCTCCCCTTCCCAGTTCAGAAACAGGATAAGAAGAACGAAGAAGAAATAAATCACTGAGTAGTAAACAAGGCCGGTTCCAGATTAAGGAGCCGGCCTTTTTTGTGCTTATTTCTGCCAATAAAAAAGCTGCGTCTTTGAGGAGGCATTTTTCAAAGACGCAGCGTAAGTTTTTAATTTATTCAGCCTGGACTGAATGTTGTTACCTTCAGGTAATAAGTCTTATGACTTGACACCACCCAAAGCAACACCTTCAACGATGTACTTGGAGAGGAAAGCGTAAACAACGATCAAAGGAAGAACTGTAGCAAGGAGTCCTAAGTAGATAGCGCCGTACTCTTTCTTATAAATATCACCGTTAAGCAAAGCTACCATGACAGGGAGTGTCTTCTTATTCTTATCAGTAAGAAGGATCATAGGTGTGAAGAGGTTATTC